>JBNJFO010000025.1:0-13354 GCA_051746905.1 Thermoplasmatota archaeon | reverse complement strand
TAAAGGAGAGGAGTTGGGCAGAGAGATAGTGAGGAAACATCGTGTTCTAGAGGTCTTTTTGAACAGGTATTTTACGATCAGTAGAACCGATATCCACGAAAAAGCATGTCAGATGGAACATATCTTCAACATGAAGATGATAAACGAGATGTGCAAGAACCTCGGAGCTCCGGAAAGATGTCCGCATGGCAAACCTATCCCTCCCTGTGAGGAAGTTAACTGCCCCGTAGAAGGTGATGATAATTAAATACGCTCGAGAAGCTCTAGGTATCGGCGAAGAAGAGAATGTCACAGTCCTTGTGGGTAATCCGAACGTTGGTAAATCTGTTGTTTTTTCCGATTTAACAGGGAAATACAGAGATGTCTCTAACTACCCGGGGACGACGGTCGAAGTGAGCAAGGGAGAATCACGGATAGAAGGAAAGAAAGAAGTGATCATAGATACCCCTGGTGCTGATTCATTGACGCCCATATCAGAAGATGAAAAAGTGACGAGGAATATACTTCTGGGAAGTAATCCCAATAGGGTCGTTCAGGTGGCCGATGCTAAAAACCTGAAGAGAGCCATGATGTTCTTACTGCAGATTTCTGAACTTGGTATCCCCATGGTACTCGATCTGAATATGATGGACGAGGCGAAAACAAGATTGGTAGATATCGATATAGACGGGCTTTCTGAAGAATTGGGGATACCGGTTTTCCCGACCGTCGCCACAGAAAGAAGGGGTATGACTACTTTAAAGAGAGGGCTGAAAAAGGCAGATGTACCACAGGTCAAGCCAGATTATCATCCATTGATGGAAAATGCTCTAGGTGATCTCACAGACATCTTCGGTGATCGTGGCGTAGCTTTACTTTATATGATCGCCCCTATGGAGATGGAGGATTTTGTAAGGGAAAAGATAGGGAAGGAAGAGGAGAAAAAGGCGGAAGAGATAATCGCTGAACTACACAGTAAATTCAGCCATGACCTCAGCTACCTCTTTACATTATCTGTGAGAAAGAAAGCTGAAGAACTTTGCGATAAATATATGAATAGAGAAGAGGTCGAGAGGACTTCTGTTAAAGAAAAAATAAATGAACTGACTATGAATCCCATAACTGGGATCCCGATCTTCATAGGCGTGATATTTCTTCTTTATGAATTCGTTGGTTATATCGGAGCTCAGGTTCTAGTCGATTTCTTCGAAGGGGTGATTTTTGGAGAATATATCAATCCATATATTACCGACCTGGTCATCGGAAGTTTTGGAGAAGGAAACATATCGCGGATACTTGTCGGGGATTATGGCGTTTTGACCGTCGGTTTAACTTGGGCGATAGCTCTGATACTGCCGATAATTACTACTTTCTTCTTGGCATTCTCTCTTTTAGAGGATTGTGGATACATCCCTAGACTAGCAGCCATGGCCGATAAAACTCTTAGACGGGTGGGACTTAATGGGAAGGCTGTACTTCCTCTTGTATTGGGTTTCGGCTGCGACACTATGGCCACACTGACTACTAGGATACTTGACACAAAAAAAGAAAGAGTGATAGCTACTTTGATGCTGGCTTTGGGGATTCCGTGTTCTGCGCAGCTGGGGGTTATCTTCGCTATAATGGCTACTCTGCCTGTAGTATATTTTTTTATCTGGATCCTGGTGATCGTTTCTCAACTATTATTGGTAGCATGGTTGGCTTCAAAAGTACTACCAGGCGATAGGGGTGATTTTATCATGGAACTGCCTCCACTCAGAGTTCCTAGGTGGGATAACGTTCTCAAAAAAACATATTACAAAGTGATGTGGTTCTTCAAAGAACTTGTACCTCTTTTCATCATCGGAACACTTCTTGTAAGTATCGCTGACATCACAGGGGTGCTTCAGGTCATGATAGATGGGCTTAAACCAGTTGTACAAGGGTGGTTGGGCTTACCCGGTGAAACTACGGTAGCTTTTATACTCGGTTTCCTGAGAAGAGATTTCGGGGCTGCTGGAATACTAGATCTAAAGAATATTATGAATTTCAGGCAGATGTTGGTAGCGACCGTAGCTATCACTCTATTCGTCCCCTGTATAGCCAATATGCTGATAATAATCAAAGAAAGAGGGGTAAAAACCGCTGCAGCTATAGTGGGTTTTGTTATCCCGTTCGCTTTTTTCGTCGCAGGAGTGCTTAATTATCTGATGTTATTTATCGGGGGTCTTTTATGAAAGGAGGAAAAGATGAGATCCACAAGTGTCCGTTGTGTGGGAACGAATTTTATAAGGGAGAGAGCACTGCGTGTAATGTTTGTCCTCTAGGCCCTAAATGCAAACTTATCAAGTGCCCGAATTGTGGGTATGAATTCATACCTGGAGTTGATGAAAGATGACAGACCAGAATATAACCGAGATCGATATAGATGAAGCTCTTGAGATACTGTGGACGTTGGAAGAAGAAGGTAAAAGGGATAGTAAAAGTTTCAAAAGAAAATTCGCGGAAGAGGTCGAAGGGAGCGATAATAAATCTCATCGAAAGAGGTTCAGACAGGGGTATAAAAATAGAGTCACAGATAGGATCCTGCAGGAATTGAAGAGGAGAGGTCTTGTAAAGATAAAGGGGGATGAAGTAGAACTTACAGATAAGGGCCACAGTGCCGCTCGAAGTATCGTTAGGAGGCACAGGTTGGCCGAGAGATTGATGACAGACATATTCGACATGGGTAAGGAAGAGGTTGAAAAACCCGCTTGTGAATTCGAGCATCTTTTATCCGAAGAAGTGACCGAGAGGATATGTACTTTATTGGGACATCCAGAAGAATGTCCACACGGCATGCCTATTCCTCCGGGTAAATGCTGTAAAGTAGGTAAAGAAACTATCAAACCGGCGATATTACCCCTTTCGAAGATACCTGTTGGAAAGAAGGTGGAGATAGCGTATATCCATACGAAGAACCATCCACGTCTTCACAAATTATTGTCTTACGACATCGGACCCGGTTCTGTTGTCGAGATCCATCAGAAAAAGCCAGTGTTCGTTCTGAGAGCTGGTGAAACGGATATCGCCATCGAGGAGAATATAGTGAACGATATCTTTGTGAAGGTAAAATAACACCTCGATGAGGCATAACACCCAAATACCCTTTTTTCTATGAGTGAATCATGGGCGAAAAAGAAGAGACGATCAGGAAGTACGCACTCAGGAACGCGGTAAAATTCGAAGGGGAGGCAGACCTGGGAGCAGTCATGAGTAAAGTCATGGGTGAATGTGAGGAATGTAGGGAAGACCCACAGGGTACAAAGGAACTGGTCGAACGGTTCATATCCGAGATAAACGAGATGGGATCGGCTGAACAGGAAGAAGAATTGAAAGAATTGATGCCCGAATACTTTGAAGAAACTGAGGATGAAGAGGTTGAAAGATTGCCGGATCTAGATAGCGATGAAGTTGTCATGAGGATGGCACCATATCCCAGCGGACCGCTTCATATCGGAAACTCCAGGATGGTCATATTGAACGATGAATACGTCAAAAGGAACGACGGTAAACTGATCCTCTTCTACGACGACACTATAGGTTCGGAGAAGAAGAAACCTCTGCATGACGCTTATGATCTGATAAAAGAAGGACTTGAGTGGTTGGATGTTGAATGGCATGAGACATATTACAAATCGGAAAGGATGGACATCTATTACGATTACGGTAGGAAGATAATCGAGATGGGTGAGGCATATGTTTGCCAGTGTGCTGCTGAAGAACTCCGTGGGAAGAGGGAAAAGGGCGAAGCTTGTGAACATCGCTCCCAGAGCGTTGAAGAGAATCTGGAACTTTGGGACCAGATGTTGGATGGGGCATTTAAAGAGGGAGAAGTAGTCGTCAGGATCAAAACAGATATGAAAAGTCCAGACCCAGCTTTCAGGGACAGGGTCCTATTTAGGGTTTCGAACAAGCCACATCCAAAAGTGGGAAAAGATTACCATGTTTGGCCGCTTCTGGAGTTCTCGTGGGCTATCGATGACCACCTTTTAGGTGTGACGCATATACTTAGGGGAAAAGATCTTGTTATCGAAGACAGGATGGAGAAATATATCTGGGACCTCTTCGGATGGGAAGACAAAGAATTCTTACATTACGGGATGCTCAGATTAGAAGGACTTAGGTTGAGTAAAAGTGATTTCCAGCAGCGACTAGCTAAAGGGGATCTGAGAGGTTGGGATGATCCCAGAACATGGTCTCTACAAGCCCTTAGAAAAAGAGGTGTTCAACCGGGAGCTATCAGGGATTTTATTTTAGATTTCGGTATGTCTATGACAGATATAGCGGTACCACCTTCAAAATTATACGCGAAGAATCGGGAGATAATAGACCCTATAGCAAACAGGTATTATTTCGTACCAGATCCAGTAGAAGTGAGGTTAGAAGGGGATTTCGACATGAAAGAGACCGAGATAAGAAAGCACCCTGACCATCCTGAGAGAGGTGCTAGAAAACTGGCTACGAAAGAAGTGGTCTATCTTCCTAAGAAGGATTGGGAAGAAAAACAAGGTGAAGAGATCCGTCTTACAAATTTCTGCAATATAGAACTCGAAGGAAAAATCGGGAAGATAACGGGATTTGAGAATAGGAATATACCGAAGATACAATGGCTTTGTGAAGGATTAGATACGACTGTAGAGCTTACCGACGGTTCTTTCGAACATGGATTAGGGGAGAAAAACCTGAAAAATGTAAAAGAAGATGAGATCGTGCAATTTGAGAGGTATGGATTCGTTAGGATCGAAGAAAAAGAACCTATGACCGCTGCTTTTGGACATCGATAGGAGTATGATCAACAGGGTGTAGTACGGAAAGTAGGGAAATTATTAAATCACCATCCCTTTCTTTTTAAATCATGGAACCTCATAAGCACTGTCAGATCTGTGGCAAACCGGTGCCGCTGGACAAAGATTTCTGTTCCGAAAAGTGTAGAGAAGACTATTCTGATCTCATGAAAAAGAAGAAGAGAAGGATGTATATAATTTACATATTATTAGCGGTGTTCCTAGTTTTGATGTTCTTCCAGATAGGTTGAAGAACGATGAATTGAAGGGATAATCAAAGGATAATTACAAGGGGTAAAACATGGAAGAAAAAGTCATCATAGGAGGGACCTTTGACGGTCTTCATATCGGCCATCACAAGATGTTAGAAGCAGCTTTAGATAGAGGGTGTGTTACAATCGGTTTAGTTTCTGATGAGATGTTAAAAGAATGGAAGCCACAGGTTAAAAGGTCTTTTGAAAAAAGGAAAGATATCCTAGAAGAATACCTGTATGACAAAGAAGGTTGGGAGATAAGGAAAATAGACGACCCTTATGATATGGCTGTAGAAGGCGATCATGACATCTTGATCGTATCATGGGAAACCAAAAAGAGAGGTGAAGATATAAACAAGATGAGGAAAGATAGGGGGAAAGATCCTTTAGAATTGGTGACTGTAGATCCAGTTCTAGCAGAAGATTTTCTACCGGTAAGCTCAACCAGGATAAGAGAAGGAGAGATAAACGAATTCGGAGAGCGTCTTAAACCCGTTAGGATATTCGTTGTAGCTGAAAAAGATCTAGAATTAGAGGTTATCAAAAATACTTTTTCTAGTTATTTTGATATCTCGGTGGATAGGGAGATGTATCCCGGTCAAGATAAAACGATCCCAAAGGAGATACCGGAATTAGCTGAACAGAGGGCGAAGGTTCCAGAGTCATACGATTACGGGATAGGAGTGGCAGATGGGTTTTTAGAAACAGAACAAGGCATATTTTCTCTCTGTTACGCCGTTGTAAAAGATAGATATGGGAACACCACCAGGGGGAACAGCCCTGTTATTAAAGTACCGAATAAGGAAGTGATCGAAGGTCATGGTGGGTCATTTACAAACAAGATCAGGATAAAGGCGGATGAAAAAGGGGGGGTATCTAAAGGAGTAGGTGTAAAAACAGGGGAATCCATCAAAGTCGCTCTCCAGATGGCTATGATCCCGAGGATGAAAGGTGATGTTTATCACAAAGGATAAGGGTGCCAGGGGTATATTTAAGGCTATTCGAAAGGTTCGAGGGGAAAGTTTTAATAATAACTTAAAGATAACCGCCAAATAAGATTGTACTGGAGTGTAATCAGTTATGGTAACAGTATACGAAGTCCCACCGGATAGATTGATAAACGAGATGAGTAAAAAGCTGAAAGACATGGACCACATTGAGATGCCTGAATGGGGGCCCTTTGTAAAAACAGGAGTCCACAAGGAGAAGGCACCTGTCCAAAAGGATTGGTGGTTCACAAGAGTTGCAGCTATATACAGAACGGTCTATATCGAAGGACCGATCGGGGTGTCAAGGCTTAAGGGGATGTACGGCGGAAAGCAGAATAGGAATTCGAGACCAAGCAGAGCTGCGAAAGGATCCGGGTCTATCGTACGACATGCTTTAAAACAGTTAGAGGCCGAAGGATTAGTTGATAAGAAGGATGAGGGTAGAGTAGTATCACCTGAAGGCAGATCATTATTGGATAATACATCTTACGACATCATGAAAGAGATGGCCGCGGATAATCCCGAATTATCAAAATACCTTTAAATACCTTTGAATATGGTAATGATACCATGGACGAGGATGTCGAAGATATCAAGAAGAAAAAACTCGAAAAAATAAAAGAGCAGATGGGGTCACAGGAATCCCAGGAAGAGGCAGATGAGCAGATGGAAGCTCAGAAAAAAGCTCTTCTCAGAAAGATAATGACACCCGAGGCAAGAGAAAGGTTAGCCCGGGTAAAGATGGCTAGACCAGAAATCGCAGAAGGTATCGAGTCCCAAATACTTATGCTCGCAAACAGAGGGGCTGTACAGGGGAAGATAGACGACGAGACCCTGAAAAAGCTGCTCAAAAAAATCACAGATAATAAAAGAGAGATCAATATCAAAAGGAGATAAAAACATGTCAAGTAACAAACCAGGACCTAAAAAAAGAAGACTTCTAAAGAAAGGGAAGCAAAACAAAAGAGTGCCCGCTTGGGTAATGCAAAAAACTAATCGCCGATTCACTACGCACCCTAAGAGAAGGAACTGGCGTAGAAGCGATATAGACGAGTGATGTAAAACAAATGGGTGAAGAAGGATGCCAGAACCTGAAGAGAAAATACTGAACATACCCTTGGGTAACGCTAAGAAAGACCCTTCCAGTAAGAGGGCTTCTACCGCGATGAAGATAGTAAGGAAATTCGTTTCCAATCATATGGATGTACATCCAGAAGATGTTTGGATAGATTCATCTGTCAATGAGGAGATCTGGAAAAAAGGTATAAAGAAACCTCCATCTAAACTTAAAGCAAAAGCCATAAAATTCGAGGATGGGATCGTCGAGGTTTCTATACCAAGAGAGTAATGATATATGCTAAAAAAATATGCTATCGATTCTCAACCTTACATAGGTGTCTTCGCTGGGTGCAGTGAGGAATTATGTATAATCCCGCATGGAGATAGCGGGGCGTTCGAGGAAGCATTAGAAACACCTGTTGTAACAACGACTATAGGTGGAACAAGGTTGATCGGTGCTTTATTATGTATGAATTCTAACGGAGTTCTTGTTTCTGATATAGTAGATGGAAGAGAGATTGAACCCATATTGGAACACACGGACGTGACTACTGTTCCTGAGTCTTATAATGCCCTTGGAAACAATATACTGGTAAATGATAAAGGAGCTTTGTTGAATCCACGTCTTTCGAAGAAAACTGAGGAAGGTGTAAAAGAACTACTAGATGTAGAAGTAGAGAGAGGGACTATCGCAGGGATGGATATGGTAGGTTCTATAGCTGTTGTGACAAATAAAGGTGGTATCTGTCATCCTCACGCTACTGATGAAGAGATCGAGACGATGGAAGATCTGTTCGATATAGAGGTCGCAAAATCCACTGCAAATCATGGTTCTGGATGGTTAGGCACTTGCCTTATCGGGAACACAAAAGGTGCTGTTATCGGTGATAGAACTACACCGATAGAACTAGGTAGGATCGAAGAAGGTTTGAAATACCTAGAGTGAGAAAACCCACACTTCCGTTTCTTCTGGAAGGTCGCTGTGGATAAAGTCTAACTCGACTCCTACTTTGTGTATTTTATCATCATCGTAGTGATCTAAGAACGGTGCTGCATTTTTGATATCTAAAGACAATCCACCTATTTTGAAATGCATAGGTACCGCTATACAGGGATTGACCTTTTTGATGACTTCAACAGCTTCTTCTGGACCTATGGTGAATGTACCGCCTATAGGTATGAATAAAAAATCAACTGGCTGGATCGCTTCTATGTCTTCTTCAGACAGCATATGTCCAAGGTCGCCAAGGTGACAGAAAGATATACCATCGCTTTCAAATCGATATACTACGTTTTCCCCTCTTTTTTCGCCTTCGTGTCTATCGTGGTAAGTCATTATACCTTTTACTGTTGTTTCATCGAAGGAAAATTCTCCCGGTTCTTTGACTATCTCGGAATCTTCCTTTTCAACCAGCCTAACTGCGTTGTGATCGAAGTGATCATGGCTTACAAGTATGATGTCTCCTGTAACTTGAGGGGGCCTGATACCGATACTTTTACCGTCGTGGGGGTCCGTGACTATTACCTTCTCGTCCTCTATTTCGAAGCACGCGTGCCCATGCCATCTTATCCTCATTTTTTATCTCCCGAATCGCTAAAAGAAATAGACTATATTAAGGTTTATGTCTTAGAGATAACTTTTCGAGTGATCGAATAAATTTTCAAATCTAGAAATATCTAATAAGTCACATTTCCATGCTGATTGGTGAGGTTACATACTTATGATATCCTAGTATGATGAAAAAGAACTTATATAATGTCTAAAGGATATCTTGATGTGGATTTAAGATGAAAGATGAGATGGAGTCTATAGAGATTGCCGCAGCGGTCAAAGAATGGAAGGAACTCAAAGGTGGGTTCCTCCAGAAGGTCTATCAGCCTAACAAAGATTCGCTGTTATTCCGTATACATCTGCCTGGCGTAGGTAAAAAGATGCTGTTTTTCGAGGTGGGTAAAGCACTATTCCTAACAGAAAAAGACATAGATAATCCGATGAGGCCGGGCGACTACATAATGCTGATGAGGAAATATGTTGGTAATACTAGGATAGCTGATATCCGTCAACATGAGATGGACAGGGTCGTTCTCATGGAATTGGAGGGGAAACGGAATTTCACGTTGATATTCGAAATATTTGGGAAGGGGAACTTGGTCTTAACGAGTGAGGGGGATATAGTTCTGCCATACCGGTCTGAATCGTGGAAACACAGAGAACTGAAAGAGGGCATAGAATACAGATTCCCACCCTCTAGGAAAAATCCATTCGAACTGGATAAGAACGAGATAAAGGGATCTTTAAAAGATTCAGATAGTGATCTAGTGAGGACTTTAGCTGTAAAGTTGAACCTCGGCGGTAAATACGCTGAGGAGGTTTGTAAAAGAGCAGACCTCGATAAAAATATAGATGACTTCGTGGAGGAATACAAGAAGATATCCGATACGATCTCTGAGCTGAAGGATGATCTTTTTGTGGACGAAAATTCACCTCGACTCATTATCAAAGAAGATGAAACGATAGATGCTACACCGATCCCACTCCAGATATATGATGAAACAGATGGGGTGGAATCAAAACCGACAGATTCGTTCAACAGAGCGCTGGATATGGCATTCGAATTGGAATCTGAAGAAGTAATCAGGGAAAGATCGGGTGGGAAACTGGAAAGAAAATTGAAAAGCCAGGAGATGGCCCTGGAAAATATGATAGAGAAAGAAGAAGAATGCATGGTCAAAGCGGAGCTGATTTATCAGAATTATCAGATCGTGGAGGATATCATCGACTCTATCTTAGATGCCCGACGGGAGGAGAATAGGGTAGAGGCCATGGACAAGATCGAAGATAGGGATAGGGTGGTGCAGTTGAACGATCAAGATGAATATGTCGTGATCGATCTATCAGGGGAGGTAGATGGAGAAGAAAAGGAACTCAATGTGAAGATCAATTTTAGGGATGACGTGAATGAAAACGCCCAGCATTACTACAACCTCAATAAAAAAATAAGGAAGAAGATAGAAGGGGCTGAGAGGGCTATTGAAAATACAAAGGGAGAGATCAAGGAAAGAGAAGAGAGAGATAAAAAGACTGCTGCGGAAGAACAAAAGAAGAAAAAACCAACTACAAGGTTCTGGTTCGATAGATACAAATGGTTCATCTCATCGGAAGGAAATCTAGTTATCGCCGGTAAAGACACGAAGACCAATGAAGAAGTAGTTAAAAAATACCTGGAAAAGATCGATAAATACGCACACGCAGATGCTGGTGGAGCTCCGAGTGTTGTTATAAGAAACAAGAGAGAAGGTGAAGGAGGGATCAGCAAAACGACTCTAAAAGAATCCTGTCAATATGCCGTTCTACATTCGAAGGAATGGAAGAGAGGGATAGCATCTGGGAGGGCATATTGGGTTGAACCGGCACAGGTCAGTAAAACTGCAGAGGCGGGTGAGTCTCTACCCACAGGTGCCTTCGTTATCAGGGGTAAAAGAAACTATATCGACGACCTACCTTTGGAAGCTTCTCTCGTGGAGATCACCTATCGAGATAAGAAGAAGGTCATGTGTGCCCCTAGTTATGCTTTAGAGGGGCGTGAAGATGATATCGTGAAAAAGAGGGTTGATTTTATCCCAGGTAAGAAAAGTATGAACGTTTTCGCGAAAGAGATGTCAGATCATTTCAACGTGCCAGTAGAGGAGATCCAGAACGTTTTACCTCCCGGTGATGTGAATATAGTCAATAAAGGTTAGTTTGCTAACTTATGATTTATTGATAAATAAGAAAATAGAAAAGGTAAGGGTTGAGGGACTCGGTCACTCAGATTCTAAGAATGCTTTGTATCCCTTGTATGTGTAATACAGGTCAGCTTTTGAGACCACTTCGAAGGGAGAGTGCATACCTAAAAGAGCTGGGCCGGCATCTACTACGTCGATATTCAACATAGATATGAATTTAGCGACTGTGCCGCCTCCACCTTCATCGACTTTGCCCAATTCTGATGTCTGCCAAGGTATATCATTTTCGTTCAATACCCTCCTGACGTATGCGACGTATTCTGCGTGAGCGTCGTTGGCAGCGTACTTACCACCAGCTCCGGTGAATTTGGTGATGACTAGTCCTTGACCTAATTTGCAGGCGTTGTTCATCTCGTGGACTCCTTTGAATGATGGATTCACCGCGGGACCAACATCTCCAGATATCGCTCTTGAGTTTTCAAGTGCATTTCTGTAATCTTCAAGGTTGTAATCTTCCTTTGAACGGGAGAGTATTTTGGAAAACACGGATTCTATGAATACCGAATTGGCTCCAGTATTACCTACGCTCCCGATCTCTTCCTTATCGAATAGGAATGCTAAGGACGTCTTTGTTGGTTTTTTGGCATCGATGGTAGCCATCATTGTCGTGTAACCACAGATCCTATCGTCCTGACCGTATCCTCCGATCAAACTGCCGTCTATCCCTACATCGCGAGCTGGACCAGCTGGAACGATCTCGATCTCAGCACTCGTGAAATCTTCTTCCTTGATACCGTATTTGTCATTCAATATCTTCAGGATGTTGACCTTGAGCTTGCTTTCTATATCTTCGTCGTCTATCGGCCGGCTTCCTATTACTACGTTCAACTCCTCACCCTTTATGACATCTCTCATCTTCCTTTCGCCCTGCTTTTTCTTGGAAAGGTGTGGGAGTAGGTCGCTGACGATGAAAACTGGGTCGTCTTCCTCCTCCCCTATCTGAATATCTATTGTCTCTCCATCTTCCTTTACTATCCTTCCATGTATAGCAAGAGGTGTGTTGACCCATTGATACTTCTTTATACCGCCGTAATAATGAGTTTTCAGCAGTGAGAGAAGTGCATCTTTATCTTCATAAAGCGGTCTAGCCTTAAGATCTAATCTTGGTGAGTCGATATGGCTGGCGAGTATCTGACATCCTTCAGTTATGTCTTCTTTCCCCATCACACCGATGGCCAAACTCTTGTTTCGGTTATCCACGTAGAATTTATCCCCCTCCTCCAACTCATCATAATCGGTCAATTCTTTGAAGCCATTTTTTTCCAGTATCTCAATGGCTTGGTTAACCGCTTCACGTTCTGTTTTAGACTTGGTGATAAATTCCCCGTATCCATCGGAAAAGTTCATGATGGATTCAACATCTTGATCGTCAACGTCTTCCCAGATATTTTTGGGACTAAAAGTTAATTCTTCCTCTAGATTCGATTCATCTTCGGACATCATATCAGCAAAACTCAATAGTAACAAAGGGTGTTATATTATATTTTCGTCCCCATGCAATCGTATAGAAAAACAAGCTTATCCCAGTAAAAATAATAGAACAAAAAAATGTCCGAAAGTATTATAAGGGGGTGCAATATTGATAAAATCAATCCTTCACTAAAAAAAATACTGGACAAGTGTAATTAATATGACTGAACTGCTTCAAGAATTGGAGGAAAAAAGAGAAAGAGCAAACAAGAACGCTGAACGATATAAAAACCTCAGAAACAATAAGAACCAAGAAGCTAAAGAATGGGTTCAGAAGAGGGATAAATTTAATTCTAAAGTTAGAGAGCTTATAGACGAGGGTAACGAGTTAAAGAAAGAGAGAAATAAGCTCAATGAAGAAGTTAAAGAATCTAAAGATCTGAGGAATAAATATAACAATAAAGTGAAAGAACTGAAAAGGAAGATCAAGCAGAAGAAGGAAGAACTGTTACCAAAGAAGGGAAGGTCTATAGAGGACCTGAAAAAAGATATCAACAAATTGGAATTCAAACAACAAACTAGTGTTCTGTCTTCAGATAAGGAAAAAGAGATCGTGGACAAGATATCACATCTTAAAAATAAGATAGAGAATAGAAGGAAGCTCATCGAGAATAACGAAGAACTTCAGCAGATGAACAAAGAACTCGAGGAAGCGAAAAAATTAGCCGAAAAACATCATCAATTGGTCTCTGAAAAGGCGGAAAAAGCCCAAGAGAAACACAAGAAGATGCTCGAAGTGTTCAACGAAGCCGACGACGTAAGAAAGAAAGCTGATGAAGCACAGGAAAAATTCGTCAAGGCTAAAACTGAAGCAGATGATCTACATCAAAAGCATATCGATGCAGTTCACGAAGTTCAAGATTACAGCAAGATTATCTCTGGTCTGAGGAAGAAAAAGAAGATGGCCAAGAGGCGTAAGAAGGAAAAAGATACCAAAGATAAAGCTGAAGAACTTTACGAGGACTTCAAGAAAGGAGAGAAACTTGGTACGGAAGACATAATGACTCTCCAG
>JBNJFO010000024.1:0-13506 GCA_051746905.1 Thermoplasmatota archaeon | reverse complement strand
AGATGACTGGAAGATGCACGGGGTTCCGAACTGTGGTAAGGGCGAGCCGGCACAAACCATGAGAACGGGACACGGATGCGCACCGAGTCGGTTCAGAGATATCAGAGTGGGGGTGGGAAAATGGTAAGATATGATAAAAACAAACTGGTAGAGATAACGGATGCCATCCTAGACAAAAAAACGGTCGACGAGATCGAGATCTTGGTCAATATTTCAGATACAGCCCTGACCAGATACGCCAACTCGAAGATACATCAGAACATCGGTAGATATGATCATAATATCTCGATAAGAGCCGTAGATGGAAAAAAGGTGGGGTCGGCATCTACGAATATACTCGAAACAGAAGATATGATAGACTGTTTAAGAAGGGCTGAGAAGATAGCCGAGCATCAGCGTGAAGACCCGAACTTCAAAGGGCTCCCTTCCCCAAAAGAAGAACGCAGTAGTGAAGATGTGCATTTTAAAAGCACAAGAGATATTTCACCTGAAGAAAGGGCTGAGAAAGTCAAAGAAATGATCGAATATGCCGGTGAGAAAGGTGTAGATAGGTTATACGGGGCATTCAAAAACGAAGAAAATATCCTGCATATTTCTAATTCTAAAGGGATAAAGAAATTCAGCAAACAGACTTATTCGAATCTAACGTGCACCGCAATAGCTGATTGGGGTAACGACCAGGGGTTCGGGTGGGGAGAATCATGTGAAGCTGATGTGCTTGATATCGACCACATGGAAGTTGCTAAAACCGCGGTTGAAAAGGGGCTCGATAATATGGATACAGAAAGTATCGAACCCGGCGACTTCACAGTTGTATTAGAGCCCCTAGCCGTTAAAAACCTTATAATGTACTTGGGTATGATGGGGTTCAGTGCAAGAGCTGTCCAGGAACAGAGGAGTTTCATGAACGGTAAGTTCGGTGAAAAGATAATGGGCGATAATATAACGATCTATGATGATTCCCTTGACGACGAGATGATAGGGTTCCCGTTCGATTACGAAGGCGTTCCTAAGCAAAGAGTGGATATCATAAAAGACGGTGTTGCTAATAAAGTGGTTTACGACTCATACACTGCAGGTAGAGAAGAAGGTAAAGAGTCCACTGGTCACGCACTCCCGATGCCGAACTCGATGAGTCCACTACCCCTAAATCTGATGGTGGATACAGGTGATTCAGATCTTCACGAGATGATCGATGAAACGAAGAACGGTATACTGGTCACCAGATTCAACTACTGCAGAGCCGTACATCCTGTCAAAAGTATACTTACCGGCCTGACAAGAGACGGTACATGGATGATAGAAGAGGGTGAAGTCACTACCCCCCTTAAAAATCTAAGGTTCACCCAGAATCTTCTGGATGCCTTCAACTCTGCGGAACTGATCGGTGATACTAGGAAATTGTTCTCCCTGGATTATATTCCAGGATACGTCTCCGTCCCGGCCATGAAGATCGAGGACTTCAGCTTTACTGGAACTACCGAGTTCTGATTTCTGAAGCTTGATCTATATCGGTAGTTCTTTGACACCTGCCGCGATCAGCTTGGGCAGTGTTTTCACGTCGTCCCAGTGGCCCACTTCTACGGTAGAATGAGAGTATTTCACGGGCACACCTATGGAGATAGTCATACTGCCGGACTCCTGCAGGGCCATCCCGTCTGTTGTTCCTCCCGTGACGCCATATTGATAGGGGATCTTCTGCTCGTCGGCTACATCTCTGAAGTGCCTTGCCATCTTCGGCGATGCTATAGCTCTTACATCGACCATCCTGAGGACGGGTCCTTCACCGAGTTTTATAGGCTTATAGAACGATTCTAAGCCGGGTGAATCCGACGTGGTGTAAGTATCGACGGCTACTACGTAATCGGGTTTGAGTGTGTTAGCCACCACTTTAGCACCCCTCAATCCGATCTCTTCCTGAACACTCCACACGAAGGATAGTTTCATATCGGTATCAGATTTCGCCAACAATTTCAGGGTCTCGAAGAGTGCGAAGCACCCTATCCTGTTGTCTAGAGCTCTACCCGTGAATTTCTTCCCTTTGAGTTCTCTCAACGGTTTGTTGAAAGTTATCGGGTCGGGGACATCGATGCCCATCTCTTTTACTTCTTCGTCAGATTCTGCCCCAACATCCACGTGGATACTGGTCCAGGGTGTGATCTCGTCTTTCTTGTCTGTATCTGTAGTAAGATGTGGAGCTTTGTGCCCTATGACTCCGTTTACTGGACCTTTCTGGGTATGTATCGTGACGTGTCTTCCGAGTAAGAGTGAGTCCTTTATCCCTCCTATCTTCATTATCCTGAGGTACCCGTTCTCTTCTATGTTCGATACCACCATACCGATCTCGTCCATGTGCGCAACCATGGCGACATGTGGACCTTTTCCGTCTATCTCCAGTATCAGATTCCCTATATTGTCTTCCCTGGTCTCACCGAATTTCGATACCAGTTCTTTCATCTTCTCTCTGATCTGATCTTCATATCCAGAAACTCCTGGAGTCTGTATTATCTCCTTGAACGTCTCGAATCCTTTCTTATCACTCATATATTTCACATCTATTATCTGTTTGTTATCATATTATCAAGGGGGGACACCCCATGATTTCGTGTGGAACTCCGCGCGGTCACTCCTTCTCTATGAAAGGAGGATTTTTCACTACCGCGAGCCGCTTGTTATCTCTTATCTTTATCTTGATCTCCGTGCCTTCTTCTTGGTATCCCGGGTCTAGATATCCCATGGCGATACCGTTCTTTAGTATGGGAGAACGTGTCCCACTTGTCACTACCCCTATCTTTTCATCACCATCGTAGATCTCATAACCGTTCCTCGGGATGCCTTTCTCTTTCATCTCCATACCTTTCAACAACTGGTGATCCTTTTCCTTCATCTCCTCTTGTTTTTCTTTTCCGACAAAATCGTGATCCCAATCGATGGTCTGCTTTTCCCAACCGGTCTCGATGGTGGTTCTATTTTCATCGAAATCCTGCCCTGAAAGTAAGAAGCCGAATTCCAACCTCAATGTATCCCTAGCTCCCAATCCACATCTTGCTGGTGGTTCATCTAGCGCGAATAGTTGGTCCCACAATTCAAGACCTGCTTCGTTTGGAAGAGCGATCTCGAAACCGGGCTCACCGGTATATCCGCTGGCCTGGATTATCGGTTTATCTGCCATTGGCCATTCTTCATCGAACTTCTCCATGACTTCTTTATTTATCTCTATCTCTTTGGCACGGAAGAATCCTATATCTGAAATATCGTCTTCTATAACTTTATCAAGTATCTCCTGGGCTTCTGGACCTTGTATAGCCAGCATGGCAGTATCATGAGTTATGTCAGTTATGTATTCCTCCCCACCTTCCTCTTCGAGCCAATCGTATATCTTCTCGTTATTACCCGCGTTCGGAACTATATAACATGAATCTTCAGATAATTTAGTAACTAGTGTATCATCTATTATGCCCCCTTCTTTGTTCAATATATGAGCATATTTTATCTGTCCCACCTCAGAATCTACGATATCCTGAGTGCAGTGTTCACTCATGAACTCGAGAGCGCCATCGCCTTGTATGTAGATCTCACCCATATGAGAAACGTCGAAAATACCCAGTCTCTCCCTTACAGCCTTATGTTCTTTATTTATACTAGTGAATTTGAGGGGCATATCCCACCCTCCGAAATTGGTCATCTTTGCTCCAGCATCGATATGTCTTTCGTGAATAGCGGTTTCGTTCATACTTCGGGAATAGATAACGGGTTTAAAGTTTTTATTCAAAAAAAACATCTATACAATAGCTTAACAATAGACAAGTTTTATAAGATATGTTCTTCATCAAAATACTATGAAAGAATACGACGTGATCGCCATAGGAACTGGGTCCGTTATGAGTGTTGTTACACAGGTATTGAACGATGATCCGAACACGAAGATAGCGGTCGTAGAAAAGGACGAGGCAGGGGGGATCTGTTTAACCAGAGGTTGTATACCGTCGAAGATGGTCCTTTACCCGGCGGAGATCACTAAACATATCAAAGAATCGGGTAAGTTCGGTATAAATTCTACAATAAAAAATATCGATTTTAAAAGTATAATGAAGAGGATGAAGCAGCACACAATGGGAGAGAGTAAAAACATCGAGAAAAATCTAAAGAACAGCGAACATCTAGACTTTTATCATACAAAGGGAGAATTCATAGACGATCATACTCTGAAGGTAGGTAAAAAGAAGATAAAAGGAAAGAAGATATTGATATGTTCAGGGTCTCAACCGACCGTACCCCCTATAAAAGGACTAAGGGATGTTGATTATATCACAAGTAGGGAATTCTTGGATTTAAAAAGCGTTCCAAAAAGCATGACGATCATAGGAGGGGGATATATAGCCGCTGAATACGGGTTCTTCATGGCTATGATGGGGTGCGATGTTACGATAATAGGTAGGAATATACAGTTCGTTCCAGGTGAAGAAGAGGAGATAAGTAACGTATTAGAAAAGAGATTATCTGAGGATATGGATATCTATACTGGTTTTGAAGTAAAAGAAGTCAAGAAAGGTATCAGGAGCATATCAGTTATCGCTGAGAATAGTGAAGGGAAAAAGATAAAGAAGAAGAGCGAGAAGATCCTTGTCGCTGCTGGGAGGAGTTCTAACGCAGAATATCTGAAACCTGAAAGAACAGGAGTAAAAACGGATGAGAATGGATGGATAAAAGTAGATGAACACCTAGCGACTACAAAAGAAAATATCTGGGCCATGGGTGATGCCATAGGAGGTTATCTGTTCAAACACGTAGCAAATTACGAAGCTAATGTAGTATACAGTAATGCATTTCAAAATAAAGATGAAGAGGTGGACTATCATGCAGTTCCGCACGCAGTTTTCACCTACCCAGAAGTAGCTTCTGTGGGGATGAAAGAGGAAGAAGCGAGAAAGGACCATGATATACTGATAGGATACGAGAGATATTCGAATACCGCTAAGGGTTCTGCGATGAAAGCCGAAGATTTTTTCGTAAAAGTGATAGTAGAAAAGGAAACATATAGAATATTAGGTGCACATATAGTCGGTCCCCAGGCATCTGTATTGATACAAGAGATAATCAACTTGATGTATACATCTAAGCAGAATATGATACCGATATACAGAGGTATGCACATACATCCATCTATGAGTGAAGTTGTAGAGAGAGCTTTCTTCAACCTACATTCACACGAGCACTCCCATGAGCATTGATACATACTGATAATCTATTGGTCTATATAGGTATTAACTAATATTATTATCTAATGTAATAGTCTATCTTATCTTTCAACTCGACTTTTTTGTTGTCTGAAGATTTATCTAGCGTTTTCAATATGAAGTTTGAAAAGAATTCCGGATCCTCTTTGTTCAATTCCTTCAATGTACTCCATAACACATCTGTATCTTTTGGCATCACATGTTCCAGCATATTGTCCATACCTGCCTCAATAATCAAGCTCAGATAATTGTTCATAGCAGTTTCTTGTTCCATCAGATGATCGAATACTCTCTTGAATTCCATCAATCTATCGTAACAACCATCGTCCAATTCCACCTTGATCTCCTTAGACATGATATCATGATAGATAGAGTAGTATACATATAAAAATCTTGATGAAACTAAGATAATCTAAAATAATAATCTAAAATAATAATCTAAAATAATCTACTAATTTAACTGAAAAAATTTAAGTAAGGAATACCGAATCCTATTCCATGAAGATAAAGACGTTTCTTTATAAGAAGCAGATACCATTATCTATAATCGCCCTGATCGCAGGCCTGTTCCTTTTCATACTAGGGCTCTTTGAAGTGGTCCTAACCGATTACTCTCCTGCATTGGTTTCAGATATGGGAGATGTTGTCGGCGATTGGATATACTGGTTCCTGGTGATCGGTGGATTTCTTACCCTGATCTTCGGTTGGCTAATAATCGATAGGTTCAAAAAGATGAAAGAATTCAAGGACCTCGTGGAGACGGAAAGCAAGAGTAAGTTCATCAAGAACATAGCCAGGATCGAAACACTCGCTTTATCTCTAGGACCTCAATACGAAGATAAGGTCATCGAGAAGGAAGAAGAATTCAATATAAATCGATGAGGGATCGGATCTTGAGTAGATCTTAAACAGGTGGATCACATTTACGATCTCAGTAGTTAGACCACCATATATCCAGATCGTAAAAATCGTTAGAAAACACCATAACTACCCCTCACCCTATCTCAGGAATTATTCCACACGAAACATAGGGGTCCCCCCCTGCATCTTAATTCTACACGCGACTGTGGTCCAGCTTGGTTAGGACTCAAGCTTCCCAAGCTTGCTGCCCGGGTTCAAATCCCGGCAGTCGCATTTTTTTCTCTTAATGTAAGAAAAGATGTCCGGGTTCACGAGTAGAACTATGTTCTACGAGCTTTTAGAATAACGAGTTAAACGAGTGATTGTGAATAGAACCCCGGCAGTCGCATCTCACAATTAGGACTAGATCTCGACGGCCTCATCACTCATGTTTTAAGCATCTTCTTCGCTTCTTCGAAATCGCTGTCCAACTCTACAGCTCTTTCGAAACTATCTTTCCACCCGTCCAATTCCAACCTTTTCATGGCTATACCTTTGTTATACCAGCTGACAGGATCTTCTTCCGTGATCTCAGTCGCCTTATCAAAGTTCTCTAAAGCAGCCTCTAACAAGTTCCTCTCGAGTTGACAGAATCCCAGGTTGTTCAGGTATATCGGATTTTCACTGTTGAGTGAGATCGCCTTCTCGAAAGCAGAGAGAGCTTCTCCGAACCTTTCCATGTGGAAAGCAACACATCCTAGATTGTTGTATATCAACGGATCCTCCTTTTCGCTGATATCCCTTAAAAGTTCAAGGCTGCGAGAATAATGTTCTTCAGAAAAGTAGAAACCGCTGAGTAGATTCATAATCTTAGGAGAATGCATTTTCTCGACCAGCCTTTCTAACCGGTTTATCTCTTCTTTAGGAGAATCTATCAGAGCACCGCATCTAGATTCGGCCATTATGAAATCTTCTATATCTTTACCTGCGATCTCCTCCGCCTTGATGTATGATAAGACAGCGTCATCATATTTTTTCAATCTTCTCATACATTCTCCCCTACTCTCCCAATAAACGTTGAAATCCTTGCTCTCATCCATAATGTCCTCAGAGATCCCGATACAGTGTCTGAATTGGTTCCTCTCATAGAACACTTTTTCAAGGTTAAAATCACCTAAAAAACTCTCAGATTCCACGAATGCTTTTTCAGACTTTTTCAATTCCCCCCTTTCATAATAGCAGCAACCCAAAAGATTTTTTCCTCTATCGCTCAATTCACCGGAAAGGGTCTCTATAGCTTTATCATTCTCCCCCATCTTGTAGAGTAAAGTGCCTTTGGATATCTTACTGATCCCAGATGCGTCCGCTTGAACATCTTCTTCTTTGACCCTCTTTTCGATGGCCTTCCTCTTCTGTTCTTCCTGCGCTTCCTTTTCGATTATCCTCTTTTCGAGCTTTTCTTTCTTTTCTTTGATCTCGCCCATCTCAGATTTACGTTGTTGGAGTTCCGCTTTCAACTCGTCCCTCTCTTCGATCAATTTCTCGATGATCTTTTCCTTTTTCTCGATCTCTCCTTTCATATCCTCCTTTATCTCTTTTTCCTTCCTCTCCTCCATCTCCGATATGTCCCTTTCGAGCCTTTCTTTTTCGAGAGCTAGCTCTTGCACTTTGTTCAGACTTTTTTCTAACCTCTCCCTGAGTTCTTCCTTCTCATCCTTCAACTCTTCAACAATCTGCTTTCCTTCTATATCTGATCTAGACCGTAGTTCAGACACTTTATCCTCGAGTCTCTGCTTATCTCTTATAGCCTGCTCTAGCTCTTCTTGCCTCTTCTCCAGCTCTTCTAAAAGAGATTCTTTTTCTTCCACTATACCCTTTATCTCTTCTCTCTCTTTTTCAGCCGCTTCTCTCTCTCCGGTTGACAATTTTTCCCACTCTGTCGCCTCTTCAGTAACTGTTCCCTCACCCTTTATCATAGCCACTTCTTTTTCTAGGTTTTCTTTTGTTTCTTTCAGATCGTTGACTTCTCTTTCAAGTTTATCGATCTTCTCAGCTATCATCCTATTATCGCTTCCCAGTTCTTCCTGGTTACTAGCGGGTCCAGTTTCCTGAGGTCCATTTTCCTGATATTCTCCGGCCCCACCTATGTTCTCCATCCTCTTGTCCAACCTAATCTTGAGCTTTCTAGCTCTTTCATGATCAGGTTTCAACCTGAGGGCTTTACTCACGCTTTTATGTGCGTCTTCTATATCACCCGTAGCTTCGAGGTAAGCAGCTTTGATATAGTGAAAATCGGGTCTGTCCGGCCGCAGAGCGATCAGTCTTTCTACGATCTGCAGGGCCTTTGCTATCTTGTTCTGGTTTTCAAGGACCAGGGTTTTATTTATAAGGGCGTCTATGAAGTCTTGAGATATAGACAGTGCGTTATTTATCGCGTTAAGAGCATCCTGATACTCACCCCTTTTCATAAGACTGAGGCCTTTGTTGTTCCAAGCTCCCTCGTCTTTTGGCTCGACTTCCAGAACCCTATCGAAACACAGCTCAGCTTCGTCATAGAGCCCTTCTTCGTATAATGTAGCACCCTTCGCTTTCCATGCATCAACGTGATCTTCATTTATATCCAGAGCGCGATCATAAGCTTCGATCTCCTCGTCCACCTTCCCTAGGTCATGGTAGGCTCTCCCTAACAGTGTCCAAGCGGTAGCGTTTTCCGCTTCTTTTTCCAAGACCGTTTCGATCGTTTCCTTACCCCTTTCTGGGTCACCGAATTCCAAGAGCGCCTGGGCCTTTTTGATACGCGGCTTTATCGACTCCGGTTTTTTATCTATAGCCTCGTCATAATATTCGATAGCCTTTGGATAGTTGTTCTTCCCCAAAAATTCATCGCCCCAATCAATAAGGCGACCTATCTCTGCGGCACTGGGTAATCCGTGCCCCTCTTTCTGGACCTCATCGAATCCTTCAAGAAGGTCGTATTCCTTCATCAGTTCGTAGAACTCTTCAGAACCTGAGATCTCAACGTTCTCAGGTGCTTCAAAATCAGAATCTATATCAGAAGTCGTGATATAGAGCCCCCTGACTCCCGCCCCCATCACATTTCTCAACCCTTCTATCTCTTTTTGTGGATCACCACCAGATCTGGTCACTCTCACGATATAGTCCTCTACTTTTACCCCTATCTCTATCTCGGCCTCCGCTTCGAAATCTCCACCGAAACTCCTCGCTGATGTGATCTCGAACCCCATCTCTTCAAGGAGGTTTATACAGAGTTTCTGGAACCTCTCACGGCTCATCTTATCAATTTCTTCGATGAATCTTTCTTTATCTATCAAAATCCAACACCGGTCTTTATTAGATAAACTAACTAGGCATATTAATCGATTACGCCCGAAATAGTGAATTCACAGCTCTTCAAATCTATCTAGAACATCCTGCCAACCTACCGCCACTTCCTGTGGCCCGTGGTATTCCAAAGCGTAACTAGCTCTAGCCGAGGCAAATCTACAGCACACCCCCAGATCATAACCACGACTCAGGCCTGCATAGAACCCAGCTCTGTAAGCATCCCCGGCCCCAGTTGGATCGACTACTTTTTTCGGTTTATATGGATGTATCTCGATCTCTTTCCCATCCCTGTAAAGAACACTCCCAGCACCGCCTTTCGTCACGATCAGAACATCCACATAATCTAACAACTTCTCAGCCTCGTCAACATCCATATACCGCATAGCCACATCCAATTCTTCTTCGTTACAGAAAAAATAATCCGTTCTCGCCAGCATATCTTCGAAGATATCTGGTTCATAGATATATTTCAATTCCTGGGCTGGATCGAAAGCTATGGTTTTTCCCATTTCAACTCCACGATCAATCACCTTCTTGTAATATTCTGGTCTCCCTGTGCCGATGTGGATGATTTCAGAATTATCTACGCACCCCTTCTGAATATCCATCTCTACAGCGTGTTCCATTGCCCCTTGGTCTATGAAAGCCATCTGGTCTTCATCTTCATCGCTGACTATCCAACACGTTGGAGTTTTCATCCCTTCGACCTCTAACAGGTCAGAAGTATCTACACCGCTCTTTTCAAGGGCCCTCCTGTATTCTAGTTCAAAATCCTCCCCTACAAAAGAAGCCAATCTTGTATCCACACCAAGATCCGAAGCGGCTTTAGCGATGTTAGCACCGGTCCCGCCGTACCGTGTTACCCTGTTCTCAACCGCGATCGATGAATTCGGTTTGGGCAGTTTCTGAACCTTCAAGATAATATCTACAGCCGTGTGGCCGAACACTCCCAGGAAATCGTTCATGAAAGGTAAGAAAATAAAAAAGAATAAAAATGTTTGGAATGATGTTTTGAAACGATCTAGACGAATTTATTCCAATTCTATCGTTTCGATATCCTCTTCAACCTCTTCCTCTACTTCTTCATCAGGTTCTTCTTCGACATCAGTTGATTTTGCTTTACCAGCGACCTCGCCAAAGGCCATGGTCCTTAATACTTTGGTTATTTCGATCTCGACTTCGTCCCCGACCTTCGTGTCAGGCACGAAAACGACGAAATTCTCTATCTTTGCGACTCCGTCGCCTTCTTTTCCTATGTCTTCTATCTTCACATCGTACGTTTCTCCCTCTTCGACAGGGGGAGATACTCCAAATCCGTAATTCATACAACTTACACTCCTATTTTTGCTGTTTTTTTCCCCTTTCAACACAGTTGAACGAGGAATCACCATATCATAAAACCATACTTATTTAAGCGTTGTGCTTTGAATGGTGATAATCTCTCACCAGTGATATAGCTTCTTCAGGGCTATCAACTACTTTACAGTTAGAAAAAGATCCGAGCTCGTCATAGAGTGAAGATGCTTTCCCTTCGGTATAGTCCCTTTCTTCTATAGAATCCGCTTGGATCAAGACAACGTTTTTCCCATCCTTCGCTGCATCTACAAGAGAAACCAAGTTCCCGATATTACCGTGCCCCACCGGGAATTCAGTACCTATAACGATATCTGAACCCTCGATAAGATCATCGTTCTTCTCCTGGTCTTCCTTTGTCAGCGGTGAGAAAGGAGGAGCTTCCACCATCTTGATATCCAAAAAGTTCGCCTTTTCAAAATCGGTGTCCATTACGTTCAAAACCCCTGCACTAACGAAGAACCCATCTTCTACAAGAGTCTTCATCAACCGTCCGCTGGACCCACCGCCGCACACGATGTGGACTTTCATATCTTTCTCACTCTCCCCACCATGGTCTTCTATAGGGGTGATATAGAGTCCACCGTCTCTCGGGTTCTCATGCACTTCCGCTTCTATACCGTAGACCGCACGCAGGTGTGAACGTGTTAGAACCTCTTCCGGCTTTCCCATCGCATGTATCCTCCCCTCATCGATCAAGATCATCCTTTCGCAGTAGCGCGCCGCTAGATTCAAGTTATGAAAGATCGAAAGCACGCTCAAACCCCTTTCTTTACACATCTTATTTACGATATCCATCATCTCGAGTTTATGACCGATATCTAGATGTGAAGTAGCTTCATCTAACAATAAAAGTTCTGGAGATTGCGACAGCGCCCTTGCCGTTATCACTCTCTGAAGTTCACCACCTGAAAGTTCACTGATCTTTCTATCTTTTAACCTATATGTCCCAGTCACTTTCATCGCCCTGTTCACCCTGTCAAAATCCTTCTTCTTTGGATTCTCGAACCTTCTTAGGTAAGGGCTCCTACCCATCATGACGATATCTTTTACTGTGAATGGAAAGGAGATGTACGTGTTCTGTGGCACTACAGCGACTTTTCTCGCAAGTTTTTTTCTTGAATATTCACCAAGAAGCCGATCGGCGATCTTGATATCGCCTTCCCAGATACCGATAACGTCCGTAACGGCTCTAACCATGGTGCTCTTCCCACACCCATTGGGACCGATCACACCTAGGAATTCACCCTTATCCATCTCGAAAGAGATATCCTTCAAAACTTTTTTTTCTCGATAACCTGTTGTCACCCGGTCCAGGGAAAGTATCACCATCCCGTCTCACCCCTATTTTTTATCAATAAAAAGAAGAAGAACGGAGTGCCGATCAACCCGGTCAGTATACCCACAGGTATACCGGAGATAGGGAGAGTACTGCTGTATCTCGACAGCGTGTCGCACAGCACCAAGAATATCCCTCCGATTATCGCCGATACGGGCAACAATTTTTTATGATCCGGACCAACCAACAACCTGGCCCCGTGCGGTATGATCAATCCAACGAAACTGATAACTCCAGTAAAAGCCACTATGGATGAAGTGAGAAGGCTAGCAATCACTATCTGAACATTTTTCGTTCTCTCTACATCGATGCCCAACTGTAGAGCCGATTCTTCCCCCGTCTGGATCACGTTCAATTCTCTAGAATGGGCATATATCATGAAAAGAGATATCAACAAAATAGGTAGGGTGATGACGACCATCTTCCAGATACTGCCCTCGAAACTACCCCATATCCAGCTCGTGAGCGCAACTTTTCTTTCCTGTGGCGATAGGTGCCAGATGAGACCATACAAAGAACCCATGAAAAAATTAACAGCCAATCCCGCGAGAAGTAGGGTGATCATATCTGTTCCACCCTGAGTCTTTGAGATCGCTAGAACGAACAGCACAGTCCCCATCCCCCCCAAAAAAGCTGTAACCGGTAGAAGGAAAAAATCCAAGTTCAAAAGGAAGCCGACTGCCAGCCCGAAAGCCCCACCTGTCGAGATACCCAGAACGAAAGGAGAAGCCATGGGGTTCTTGAATATACCCTGCATGGATACGCCTGAGGCCGCAAGCCCCATCCCCGCTATCACGCCGAGTAAAACCCGCGGCAACCTGACCAATAAGATGATAGTCGAATCTGAACCTTCAACAGGAGATACTAATCTATCAGCCAACGGGATCTCGGAGAGGATTATCCTGAACACCCGGAGAACAGGGATACTTACTTCTCCTATAGAGCAAGCTAACCCGATCACCAAAAAGAGGAGTATCAAAAGGGGCCAAAGTATCCCCCTTCCTTTTAGATATCTAGATAGGCCATCTTCTTTCATGAGGTATCATCGTGTTTTCTTTCATATATCAAAGCAGTAGGGATAGTGATACCTAAAAACGTGATAAACCCCAAGTTCGGAGATTCATCTACCCCCTCCTGAACATCCAGCCCCTCGATATCCGCGGTGATGTTGACCAATCTTCTCTGAGCTTTGATCACCCTAGGGCCGGGCCTTGAAACGATATCGTCATCTACGAAATATATCTCGTCGTTCATAACGGCTGATACCTGGGACCAGGACTCTTTTTCAGACAACTCTAAAACGGCCTGACTCGTGCTGTTGACTGCGACTATCACTTCTGGGTCCTCATCGATTATCTTTTCCTCGGATATCGTGACCCATCCGGATTTATC
>JBNJFO010000023.1:0-14447 GCA_051746905.1 Thermoplasmatota archaeon | reverse complement strand
CTACGTATCCAGTACCGATGATACTTATGTTCATATTTCCTCGATTGAACTAATGTTTCATAATATTTTCCTTCGAAACCGTGTATATATCAAAAAGGGGGTATGATAGTTGGTATGGGTACATCAGTTATGCTACCCAAGTCGAAAAACCCGAAGATGACCAGTAATATACCCAGGAGGATCAATATCGCCAGAACGATTATTATCAGCCGTATCAGATCGATAGCTAGTTCACCTAAACTATCCGCTCCCAACAGGTATGCGAGCCCCGCCACTATGAGCAGGAATATGACCAGCCAAAACAAACATCCGCACAGCATCAAGAGGTGATATAAGGAGCAATCTTTAAGTTTTTCGTTCGATCATATACATCACTTCACCACAATATTATAATAACAGAGTTTAGTTAATAACTCGAAGTGATGAAGATGAAAGGAATAGAATCTCTTGTAGAAAAAGCTATGAAATTCAAGGAGAAGGGGCTTCAGGAGAAGGAGATAGCGACTGAATTGAATCTTTCTATAGATACGGTTACTTGGCTTTTAACTCATGACGTTAAAGAGGAGAAACCACCGACGGATGTACATGTAGGGTGGAGATCTATCGGCGTTTTCGGAGGCCGGATCGGCCTTCTAGCTACACTTTTCTCTGACATAATAATGGAAGAGATGACGAAGATGGACACGGACTTCGATACAGTCGTAGGGATAGCTATAAACGGCATCCCGATAGCTACACTCGTATCCGAGGAACTCGGGAAAGAACTGGCCATATACAGGCCGCCTGGAAGGGACAGGAAAAGAGGCGGAGGTGCGCTGAGTTCCAACTACGCCGGAGTCGATGGAAAGAAAGTTGTCATCGTCGATGACGTGATCAGCACGGCCGAGACCATGGAAGGAACGATAACTGATCTTGAAGAAGAAGGCGCAGAGCCCTCTTTATGTGTTGTAACTGTAAACAAAGACAGCAGAGATGAAGTGTTAGGGGTACCGCTGAGAGGCCTGCTCCGTGCGAAGATCATCGGTTGAACGGGATTAAGATGCATTGGGCAGACGTCGAGGCCGAGGAATTGGCAGAAAGACCGCTTGTAGCTACTGGTGAAGCACCATCCGGATCTATCCACCTGGGTCATATCAGAGAACTTTTAACGGGGGAAGCCATAGCGAGAGCATCTGAAGGAGATCTTGTTCTCATCGTGGATTCCATAGATCCACTCAGGAAATTATATCCATTTTTAGATGATTCTTACGAGGAACATATAGGAAAACCCCTCAGCGAGATACCGTGTATATGCGGAGAACACGGAAATTATGCTGAGCATTTCATGGAACCTTTCATAGAATCTCTGGACGAACTAGGTGTAGATATGGAAGTCAAGTACGCCCACGAGATGTACGCTTCAGGAGAATACGAAGAAGCGATCAGGATAGCCATAGAGAAAAAAGATGAGATCGCTGAGATAATCGAAACATCTTCAGGTAGAGAACTCCCGAACAGTTGGTTCCCATACAATCCGATATGTTCAGAGTGTGGCCGGACTGGAGAAGCCGAGATAACCGGTTTCGATGATCCCTACGTGGAATACACTTGTGATTGCGGACACGAAGGAAGAGCTGATATAGCAAGTGACGACGGTAAACTCCCCTGGAGGGTCGATTGGCCGGCCAGGTGGTGGATACTCGGTATCGACTGTGAACCATTCGGAAAAGATCACGCCGCTTCCGGCGGTTCTTGGGATTCCGGAAAACGGATCATCAAAGAGATCTACGATAGAGAACCACCACACCCGGTGATCTACGAGTGGATACAGCTCAAAGGGAAAGGTCCCATGTCGTCTTCATCGGGAATATCCATCAAAACAGAAGAGATACTGGATATGGTATCCCCTGAGGTGGTAAGGTTCCTGATAATGCGATCTAAACCAAACACACATATCGATTTTGACCCTAAATTGGGCCTACTGGATCTGGTCGATGAATACGATTCTTACGAGGAGAGATACTTCACGGGATGCGACGAGGATACCAAGAGGATCTATGAACTGTCCCAGGTAAACGAACCACCCGAAGAGAAACCCCAGAGGGTGCCATACAGACACCTCGTGAATTTAGTCCAGATATACGACGATTACGATAAGATGTGGGAGGTCGTCAACGATACGGAACAACTGGATCAGCCCAGAAAAGAAGATCTAAAAAACATGAAGAAGAGGGCAGAGGGCGTAAAATACTGGCTGGAAAACTTCGCACCGGTATTCGTAAAATTCTCTTTGAAGGAAGAACTTCCGGACGTAGAACTCTCTGAAGAGGAGATAGAATTCCTACGCGAGTATCTTGAAGACCTCGATACCACAGAGGAGTGGACCTCCGAGATACTTCACCAGTTAGTACACGAGAAAGCCGATAAGATCGGACTGGCCAAGGGAAAAGCTTTCCGAGTGTTCTACAAGATACTGCTCGGTAAAAGTAAAGGTCCCAGGTTAGGAAGGTTCCTCAACCAGCTTGAAAAGGAATTCGTCATGAAAAGGATATCCGAGGCAGTGGAGTAGGGCAGTCCGATCTATATATGGGATATTTCGGATACGATAATATTTTAAACCGTTAGATCAATTGTGGTATGTATGACGAAGCACGGAGCGAAGGTCGTACTTCTTGGAGATGGGGCAGTAGGTAAAACCTCCCTACTCCGAAGATACGTCTACGATAAGTTCGAAGAGGATTACATAGCGACGATAGGCGTCAATGTGAAAAAGAAAGAGATCGACGATCTTAATATCGCTCTATCGCTTTGGGACATCTACGGCCAGAAATCTGTTTCTCCAGGAAGACACGCTTCCAACTATACCGGTGCCGAAGGAGCGGTTGTCGTTTTCGACCTGCTGAGGAAGAAGACCTTCGATACGTTGAACGATTGGATCAAAGACCTTTTCGAAGTGACTGGCCGGATACCTGTCGTTGTTCTCGGAAATAAAAATGATATGATAGAAAATTTCGAAGAAGAGAAAGGAACGGTATTCACTAGAGCTTCTCAGAAGAAGTTCCACGATTATATGATCGACGAGCATTACTACAAGAGTGTCTATTCTAGTGAACCAGAATTCGTACCCGTACCTTACCTCATCTTTGACAAGTGGGCTGAAAAGAAAAATCCATTCGGAAAGAAATTCACCCATTTTCTCACCAGTGCAAAGACCGGTGAAAATGTGGAGAAAGCCTTCAGGATTATGGCAAAAATGATATTGAATAACAAAATCAAGTATTGAATTTTGTATCGACGAGGGGCATTTTAAAGATAAATTCGGGAAAATAATATATTGTATCTTTCTTTAAAGGTATAGATATTCCATGAAAGTACTGTTCGTGGACGATGAAGAGGGTATACGTGAACAAGCGAAGATATACCTGGAGAGGATATACGGCAGTTTAGACGTCACTACAGCTGAAGATGCTGAGAAAGCGATGGAAGAACTAGAGGATAGTTATTTTGCTGTTGTCGTATGTGATTACAAGATGCCTGGTATGAGCGGTATCGAACTTTTGAAGGAGTTGAGAGAAGAAGGAAACGATGTCCCTTTCATAATATTCACAGGTAAGGGAAAAGAAGAGATCGCCATGCAGGCTCTTAATTTTGGGGCTGATGGATACATCCAGAAGGAGGATGATCCTAGATCCCAATACACATTCATGGCTCAGACAATCAAACAGGTCGTCCAGAACAGCCAATCCCTGAACGCTCTAGAACGTTCTGAGAAGGAGAAAACAATCATTTTGGATTCTTTATCTGAACACGTAGTACATCTTGATAGGGATTTACACATAATTTGGTGTAATAGATCCGCTGCAGAGACTGCCGGGAAGAAGATAGGTGAATTGGTCGGTGAATACTGTTACGAGATATGGTTCGATAGGAAGCAACCGTGCGAGGGATGCCCCGTTTTAAAAGCTCTAGAGGAGAAGAAAACAGTCAAAAACGTGTTGGTTTCTAAAGAAGGGGTGGTATGGGATATAGGGGGGCACCTGGTAAAGGGTGAAGGGAACGAGGTCATAGGGTTGATCGAGACCAAACAGAACATAACCGAGCAGCGTATAGCAAAGAGGTTCTTACGAGAAAGTGAGGATCGGTTCGAGACCCTGGTCAAGAACACACCTTCGGGGATATTTATCTTAAAAGATTGCAAATTCGTATTCGCTAATCCCGCTATGCAGTCTATCACGGGATACTCCGAAGGTGAATTGATATCCACTGATTTCTTAAAAATGGTTTCCCCTTCACAGAAAAAAATAGTTCGGAAGAGGATACTCGGAGTTCAACGGGACGAAAAAGTACCTCGTCGGTTCGAGATCAATATAATCGGTAAGAGCGGCTGGGAGAGATGGATCTACGTATCATTATCTAACATTAAGTATGAAGGAGAGAGAGGGGTCATAATGTCTGCAGTCGATATCACGGAGAAGAAAGAATTATTCAAAGTGTTGGAAAAGTAGTATCAAAGTCATGCTTCGTAATAAGGGCTTTTCTTTTTTCTTTTTGGAACCGATTGTAAACCAAGCCATGTTATCAACAGTACAAGGATGGCCACGAAGAACGGGATCAGCGAACCTATATCTACTATAGTGCCGATCTTGAGCACCAGTTTATAATCTTCGTTCATGGGTATCGAGTCTTGTATATAGTAGCGTCCATCGTTGTCGATATGGATATCGAGGTGTTCTTGACCCGCTCTAGCTTCCGTCATCTGGAGGCCCGGTGGAACGTATAGTGTGTAATTAACGGAACTGTATTCGAAACTCCCAACTCTGAAAGATACTGTCTGTTCGATGAGATACTTTGTTTTTAAAGATTCAGTTGATGTTTCATATTCTGTGATGGTGTTCTCGAAGCTGGTATTGAAATAAAAATTGATCGGAGTTTCTGAAGACATGACTGAAGTGTTGTATCCCTTTTCAATATTTTTGATCGAAAGAACGTCATCGATGGGGCGGTCAGCTACCTCTTCGAACCTATTCTTAAGGCTTTTTTCGAAGCTCATAAAAAAGCTATCGATGTCCTCTTTGAAACCGTTCATATACATCAATCTCAAAAAGGCGGAGTTGATATTTCTTAATTCCAAATCTTCAGGCAACTTGGATGAGATATGAGGAGGGACCGGGGCAGAAAAGAAAGATCCAGTCAAGTTGATATCGACCATTATGTACTCTCTTTCAGCACTCCTTTTCAGTTCCAGGATATCGATTGTCAGATTCGTGATTATATTCTTCTCATGGATCACGTTCCGATCTTCATGTACAAGAGATATTTGGCTGGTTTCAGATAGGGTCTCTGAACCGTCCATATTGTCTATCGTTATGGAAAAAGAACTCGTCTCCTCCCCATCTTCTATCCTAAATAAGAGATCATCTGGAGGTATCAGCTCGTAGTGAGATAAGTGGCCCGGTTCACAGGGGAAAGAAAAGTCATGTTTAAGTTCACCCCCGATCTTCATCGTGCCGTAGAATACCTCGTCCATGTCGGCTTCTTTAGGAAGAGAAAAATAACTGGGTTTCAACCTTATGGACACGTAACCGGTGAACACCACGGGGTCCGAATCCCCGCCCTCTTGAAAACTATTTTCATCCAGATAAAAATCGGACTCGATAACAGCGTCTTCAGAATCTTTGTCCAATCCATAGGTACTGTTCAAAAGTAGAGCTACATATCTTTGGAAATCATCCGAAAGCGCTTCTCGTATCTCGTTCCTTTGGTAAACGTATAATTCTCTCAGTTCACTAGAGTTGTACTTCTCTTCACCATATGTGTATTCATATATCTCGTGAATCGTATCTATCTCGATGTATGATGAGTTAACGTAATCGATTTCGAAGCTATCGTGGATAAGTTCTCCAGACCCGTTAGATCTGGTTTTTATGGAGGTTGAAATATCTGTGTTGACGACCCCCATTCCAGCAGAGGTTAGAGATACAAGCACTATGGAAGCTACGAATAATAATGGTATGATGGACTTATAATACATCCCGCCACCATCCTCCTTTTTCTTCCTCTTTTTGATCTTCTTTTTCCGTAAAGGTTTCTTCTTTTTCTTCTTGACCGGTTTTTCCTTTTTCTTCAGAGGTTTCTTTTTAGCAGGCTTACTTTTTTTCTTATTGATGTCCGCAAGGGCTCGTATGGTGTTAGCCAACAGTTTGGGTTTTTTTACACCGTAAAGGATACATAGGACCTTTTCCAGATTTCTTTTTCCTTTATAGAACGTCGTTACAATATTTCCGTACCCCATCCTTTTCGATACGAAGTCTTGGATTATCTTTATATTTTTAAGGTATTTTAACGGGTAATAGGAAGAATTCTCAAGTTTGCGGGTGTCGAGTTTGATTATCCTCTCGTTAGTGATGAGAACCCTCATCCCCGCGTTCTGGTAAAACAAAATCGCTGTTGCGATACCGTAGATAGTTAGCAGTATACTGAATCCCTGTGATATGAAGCTGAGTAGTAAGTTCCAATCGATTATGTTGAACTGAGGTACTAGAAAAGCGATAGAGACCAGTACTATCGAAAGCCCTGATGATTTGAGCGAGGAGGTCTCTAACGAGAATATATCTCCCAACCGGATCAGTATCCCTCCGATAAGCAGCATTATAAAGAGGAAAAGGATAGTTATCAAAGAAAATGGCAGACCCATAAAACTCTCCCAAAAATTCTTAGGATAAGTCGCCCGTATATAGTTCTGTAAGGTCATCAAGCCAGAGATGGAAATCCCAATGACGAAAAGAGTGAGCCAAGTATGTTCGAGGAAGACCCTCCATCCACCGGGATCGAAAAGGTGCTTGCTGAAAATGTGGATCGTTGCAGATATCACTATCAAGGGAAGTAAAAGAGGAAACATGTTGATCAGATCGCCTGTAAAACCCTCGGAGACGAACAGGAATGTGAACAACCCTGTCGCTACGGATAGAACGGAAGCTATGGATATTTTCACATAATATCCCGGGTGAGATGTGGTATCACCCATTATGGTTTCATTTTCTTTGAATTTTATCTTCAGTTCGATCTTCGCCCCCGATGTAGAGGGCATTTCAGCCATCTGCTGGAAGGCTCTTTTCTCTTCTGTGATTATCTTGTTTAAGGCCGCGCCTATGACTACTAAGGGGAGTAAAAAAAGTCCGACAAGGCCGGCATATCCCATCAAGTCTGGAGATTTGAGTATACCAAAGACGGTCAAAAGATTGATGGTTGCTATACTGGATGCAGTGATGGCTATGAGTGAAACTATGATCCTCGTTCCTAAAGAGCTCTCTTTACTCAAATTCTTCGGCCCCCTTTTTTAATCAACGACATATGAATTACTTATAATATAAAATCCCTATCACATATAATTTATTATCTATGTTCTCCAAATATCTACCGATCGCTGATGATCATGTTATAAAATATCAAAGAGTAGATCAAGAAGTAAGATTGATTATCGCCTCAGCTAGTTCTCCGTCAGCTTCCTTCAGAGCTTCTTTAGCCTCTTCTTCAGAAACCCCCGCTCTCTCAGCGACCATCTTCACATCTTCATCCGGTATGAGAACTTCACCTTCTAGAGCTTCTTCTCTCGGTTCTCCGACCACCTGGTACATGTTCTGCCCCTGAATATTCATGTTTACAACATCTGGATCATCGAATACTAATTTCTTTTCTGGAGTCTCGATAATAACCCTGGTTGCATCGATATCGTCGGTCTCCATACCCATCTTCTTCATCATACGCTTCATCTGTCGAGGATTTCCTCCTCCTGGCATCATCTCTTTTCACCTACACCACATAGGAAGATATATCTATAAAATGGTTACGCTCGTTATCTCAAGGTCCCGAATCAGTGAACAGCTTTCAAAAAAGATAAATCCTAAAGTGTAATTACCCTAAACATAACCCTGCGACCAAAGGAGAGAAAAAATGCTGATCAGAGGCCCCGGTTCAAGAAAGCTATGCGATAGGATCGCCAAAAAGAATGACGACATCGAAGTAGTGGATGTAGAGTCGAAAATATTTCCAGACGGTGAGATCTATGTCCGTTTGGAAGACGATGTTGAAGGAGAAGATTGTTACCTCGTCCAGACCACCTACCCGAATAGGAACCTGATAGAACTCTACTTCATCCAGGATGCGTTAGTGGAGAACGGAGCCGATTCTATCACGGTCGTAGCCCCCTATTACTCATACGCCCGACAGGACCAGATATTCGAACCAGGGGAGGGATTGAGCGCTCGCAGCATAGCGAAAAGGATCCAGCTAGAGGCTAAGGCGTTCTACTCGGTGGACCTGCACTCGGAGAAGATCCTGGATTTCTTCGATATATTTTCATACAATTTCTCAGCCATGCCGCTTCTTGCCGACCACTCGGAGGTATACGATCCAGACCTTTTTATTTCACCGGACGAAGGTGGTTTAGAAAGGGTTAAAACAGCCGCTGAAGAGGTAGATATAGAGTGGGATTATCTCGAGAAGAACAGGATAGACGGCGAGACGGTTGAGATCAGGACCAAGAACATCGGTGTAGAAGGTAAAACCGTGGTCATACTGGACGATATAATATCTACCGGCGGAACCATGAGAGAGGCGTCTAAACAGCTGCTGGACCAAGGGGCGGAAGAGGTCCACGCAGGCTGCACACACGGTCTATTCGTTGGAGATGCCATGGAGAAGTTGGACGAAGTCTGCGACTCCATATTCTGCACGGATACCATAGAATGTGAGAAGACTGAAGTAACGGTGACCCCCTTCATAGAAGAGATAATCGATTAGATATGTATTAGAGATAGTTATCAACCCGTTATACACCCTAAATATTGAGTTTATTCGAAGAATGTGCGAAACTCCTTTTATATAACCCTAACGTTTTTTTGAACAACAAATCACGATAACAAAGATTTCCTCCTCTTTACTTTATCACGATAACAACCTCCTCAACCCCTTTTTTTTTAAGGGGTTTTCAAAAAAGGTGTCTAAAATGCTAGGAAAAAAATCCAAGGTGCTCCGTTTCGGAGTTTTCGCATGTATCGCATTGATGCTTATATCGACTTTGACGGTTTTAGCGGATGCTGAAGATGTAACTCAAGGAGAATTGGGTGAGATAAACGGTGTAGATGTTAACTTGTCAACTGATAACGCTCCTAAAGTGATCTTGAGTGAAGAAGGTATCGAGCTGTATAGTATATCTTATGACAAGCTCATAATCGGTGATTCAGAGGTGCCTTTGGATGGAGATTGGCAGATAACATATGAAAAAGTGACCGATACCAGATTCCCTCATATGCGGATCAAGATGGACAGGATGATAGACCATGAAGCCATAACCGGTCACCTCTATTTCACGATCAATGTTCTATCACTTTCAAAGAATACAGAAGTTTCATTCTCTTTTACGCTCGATGATATCTCGTACCTGGCCTCGGAAAGATTGTTGATAATACAGGACATAGATACAAACGGCCAGATAGTGAGAAAACCGGGTGAGAAAGAACCCGGAAAGGGCTTGATAGAATATTACGAATTCTCTTTCGACGATGGACATAAAGGATTCTACAGCTGGAGCATCGAATCATCGGTAGGTGGAGAAAAGAAAGATTCGATCTTCATGCCCCTCCAGGACGGTGCGACCTTCGCCTTAGGGGCTTCATACGAAGTCGGTGCGGAAGAAGTATCCATGTCTCCGGTCGATCTGGACAACACCAGGATGAGCGCCATGGTCCCTGTTCCGGAAACCTATGATAGGGTGCCTTCGTTCATCATAGGTGCACTCGTCACAAGCGGTTTGATAGTCGGTGTAGTCTTCGAGAAAAGAAGAGAATTCTACGAGAAAAAAGAATCTGCCTCCTTCTTGAGATTGGAGGATTCACCTTACTATAAAGGCAAAGAATAAGGCAGGTCCAGAAGTTCAGCCAGTTTTTCCATACCTTCATCTTCTTTAGCGTTCATCCTTATGAGATCTCCGTGTGGATTGACCTTATCGAAATCAGATCCTATAACATCTAGATCGACTTCCATAACATCGGCTAGGTCTATCTTGTTCACCACGGCGATATCGGACTGTGCGAATATCAGAGGATGCTTCCTTATCATATCATCGCCTTCCGTGACCGAGATGATGACTACGCTGGCTTCTGTTCCCAGTGGGAAATCTACTGGGCATATCAAGTTGCCAACGTTCTCGATGAAAAGGTAATCCAATCCTTCTAAAGGTAGGTCTTCCAGAGCGTGACTGACATAATGAGCGTCCAGATGGCAGTCCTTACCAGTGTTGATAGCTACGGACGGCATACCCCTTTTTGCAAATCTTTCATGATCGTCTTTTCCGGAAAGGTCCCCTGCGATGGCTCCTACATTCTTGTCTTTCATTCCTTCGTATAATCTTTCTATGACCGTGGTTTTGCCGGATCCGATAGCTCCTAAAACGTTGAAGGCTCGGATACCTTGCTCCTTAAAGAGATCGGCATTCTCACCTGCTATCCTCTCGTTCTCCTCTAGGATGTTCTTCTCCATCGAAACGTCGCAAATCTTATGCATCAGCTTTTTTCACAAATGTATCGGTATTAAACTTTTCTGATGATATCTAAAAAGCTATGTTTTCATCCCATGTCCAGGTATCGATTCAAAGCGTTCTCGACGACCATGTAGGAGTAATCGTCTCCCTCTTCTTCATACATGTTCATGAGCTTATCAGCGAACGCAAGCACCTTCGATTCGTCTATTGAGTTCCTCTCATCGGTCAACCTTTTCTTGTCGATCCCGCTCGTATTGAGCATCATTTCCATAGTTTCATATGGTATATCACCGAGATTCGAAGATATCGCCAAAAGAGCATCTAGCAATTCTCTGGAAGATCCGATCTGTCTAGCCTCTATTATGCTGTTCATGTCCTTGAGAGAGAAATTAAGATTGCTCTTAACACGAGATGCCATGGTCCTGAAAAGATATTATACGTTCCGACCGGATTTAGCCGAAGTAAGGACCATGTTTTCCAACTGTGTCAGGTCCACGCCACCCAGCTGGATATCGGATTCATCCGAGATCAGGTCGTATTTGTTACCCACGAACAATATGGGGTTATCTTCATCCGTCATCTCCCTGTATTTGGGCAGCCAGTTCTCTAATAAACTGTCGTAGGTCTCGGGCCTGGTGACATCTGAAACTGCGATGGCCCCTGAAGATCCTCTGAAAGCCCCTTCCTGGACCGATTTGAAATCCTTCTCACCCATCATGTCCTGGATTATGAGTATTATACTACCGCCTTCGAACTCTATCGTCTTCTTGTAAACGTTGGTACCGATGGTCTTCAGGTATTCATCTCCGAACTGATTCTTTACGTACCTTAATATCAAAGAGGTCTTTCCTACTGCTGCGTCACCGAGTAGATTGATCTTCCTTTTGTACATCATCTCATCCATGTCTTCCATATGTTGCGCCTCAGGCATTATAACTGAGAGTATATATTAAAATATTTAGGTCGTTTACTCATTCAGGAAATACGCTCTGCATGGACTTTACCGGATCTTCAGTCAGCATGAGATCGTTTATATATTGTTTGAAATGCATAGCTCGCCCGTCGAGTATGACCGCTGCTCCGAGATCATCTTCGCTCCTGACCAATCTTCCCGTGGCCTGGAGTATCTTCCTTACCGCTGGAGCCTTCACGGTATAATCCCACCCCTTGTTGAATTTCATATCGTAGTAGTGCTGAAGTCCACGCTGTCTAGCGGTGGGTTTTGGATAGGGTATCCCCACGACCACGGCTACTTCCAATTCCTCCCCGGGAAAATCCATCCCCTCGCTTATCCTGCCGCCTATGACCGAAAAAAGCACGCCGCCGGTTTCTTTGAAATCCTCGACGAGCTCCATCAGATCAGGCTGGGTCATACCCCTGCCTTCGATGTAGTAATCTCTTCCACCGTTTTCACCTTCCACAAGCGGAAGGCCGATCTCGTCCATCAGGTTATAGCTGGGGAAGAAGACTATTATGTTCCTACGCACGTTCTTCAATATGTCCATCACATTTTCTCTTATCTTCTCCACCATACCTTCCTCCCTGGTCAGAGCTTCGTACTGGGTGGTCACGCCCTTCATGTAAAAATTCGCCATGTTCTCTTTCGGGAAAGGACTGGGGTATATCTTCGTCTCGGCGTCGTGAGGAAGTCCGAGGGAATCTTTATACTCGTCCAGTGGTTCCAGCGTGGCGGATTGGTGTATGCTGGCATGGGTGTAGTTCAGGGCTTCAGTGAGATTGCTAGGATCCAGGCAGAAGCCCTCCCAGCTCGGATTATCCCCTCCATTTATCAGCTTGATGTACTCGGCACGATTCACCGAGATCCAGAAAGATAAGAACTCGGCTAGAGAATAGATATACGAGCGGGGCAGTTCCTTTTCTTCTCTCTTCTGCTGCTGTACCAGTTCTCCCTGAAGTTTCAGGTCTTTGATCGCGGACTTGAGATCGTTGGTGTTCATACTTAGAGAGTGCAGGAGCTCCGCTTTCAGTTCGTTAGGGGGCAGAAGTCCGTCCTCGTCGACCACGAATTCGTCCACCATGTCTAGAAGTATATTGCTCAGTAATCGTGAAAGAGAAGTTATGGTCGTATCGTCTTTTAACTCTGGATCACCGAATTCCATGCTCTCGGAGACCGCTCTTTCCAGGGTTATATTGCTCAACTGTCCAGAAGCCAGCTCTCTAGCGTAGCTCGGAAGGTTATGAGCTTCGTCCACTATCACTATAAGATCATCCATCTCGGCGTCCATCCACTCCAGCAGTCTTTTCCGGATGAATTTTTGGAAGAAATAGATGTAAGGGGCAGTAACGAGGTCCGCTTGAGGTATAAGGGCTTTGGACAACTCATACGCGCAGAGTTGGTTCTCGATGCAGTGATCTAAGAATTCATCTGCCGTAGGTATATTTTGTTCGGCCCACTCCCTCACTTCAGGTATCTTGCACCTCATCAGACCGGCGTAGTAAGGACAGGAGAAGTCTTCATTTTCTTTCTCTTCACCGTCTACTTCCTCCGCACTTTTATCCATGGCCTCCCGGACTTCTTTCTTCCGGTCGCTGCAGTACTTGGAGAGCTCGTCGGGTGAACCCTTGTTGAGTTCTTCATCATCGAGTGCCAGTAAGCAGGTGTTGTTCCGTCCTTGGAGGCCTACACCATAGAAATCTTCCAATTTCCGCAGTTCGTGGATGACCTGTTTCTGCTGGCTGTTGGTCCTGGTGAGATAGATGACTTTCTTATCGTGTTTGGAAGCGTATTGGAGAACCGGTGTCAGCGTGCAGATCGTTTTCCCCGAACCCGTTGCGGCCTGATAGACCATAGACCTCCCTTCTTCTAAGCAGGAATAGACCGACTCCATGATATCTTCTTGATTATCCCTGGGTTCGTAAGGGAACATATCCAAAATCGCTTCTTCCATAGGCAACGGTGAACCCGTAACCACACTATGTTAATAAAAGGTTGAGGGGAGGGACGGATGAAAGTAAAGTCCTGATAAAAATATATATCTCACAGGGCAATCTTCTAACGAGATTTATGAGTGATAAACAGCACTTCGAAGTGGATATAGAGAACATCGAGGATTATAAGTTCAGGGTTAATTTCGACGAAGAGAGCATGGGCGAGATAATAACCGATGAGACTGAAAGTGTGGGAGGGAAGGGAGAAGGTCCGCCACCCAGCAGATTACTGGCAGCGGCGACTTTGAACTGCCTGATGGCGAGTTTGAAATTCTGTTTAGATAAGAAAAGAGTAGATCTGAGTTCGCTGCAGGGAAAAGTGAACGCAACCATCGAGAGGGTGGACAAGCGACTCCGTGTCACCAGATTGGAAATCGATATAAGACCGGGTATAGATGAAGAAAACAAGAAGAAACTCGAGCAGTGTGCGGATATCTTCGAGAACTACTGCGTGGTAACTGAAAGCGTTCGGAACGGTATAGAAGTAGATGTCAACGTAGAACCAGAGGTGTGAAATATTCGACAAACAAAACTTTTCGGTGAAGACACCCTTGATAAAGTTCATGAGGAGATAGAGACCTGCACTAAGTGTCCGCTCCACGAGAATAGGACCAACGCGGTCCCCGGTGAAGGCGATGGCGATGCGGATATCATGCTGATAGGCGAGGGTCCAGGAGAGAAAGAAGACGAGCAGGGTCGCCCATTCGTTGGTCGAGCCGGTAAATTCCTGGACGAACTGTTAGATTCCGCTGGATTGAATAGAGACGAAGTCTTCATCACCAACGTGGTCAAATGCAGACCTCCGGATAATCGTGATCCTAAAAAAGGAGAGATAAAAGCATGTAATCCCTACCTTAAGAGGCAGATCCAGTTGATCGATCCAGACGTCATCTGTACGCTCGGAAACCATGCTACTGAGACCCTTATAGGAAAGAAAGGCATAACAAAATTACACGGTAAGGAGTTCGAATATCAGGGAAAA
>JBNJFO010000022.1:5496-14809 GCA_051746905.1 Thermoplasmatota archaeon | reverse complement strand
GAGTTCGACTTTGCCTTTGTACACATGATCCCATATTCCTTTCAAAATTTAAGACCGAATATCAGAGGTTGTTGAATAAAGTTTGAAATTCAGTATCCTTTCTGTTAAGTTTTCCAAGCCTTTGAGGGTCATCTCGCTGATCGATGAGCCCATTATGAGAAGCTTTTTATCAGGATAGTGATCGTAGAGATATTTCAACTGCTTACTCCTTTCATCAGCATATGGAAAATATCTTAAAAAGGCGGTATAGCTCATCAGAATCTTTGTAAAGTAAAAACGTATCTTAATTAGTTGGATTCTCATCTTTTGAAGAGGAACAGTAAAATGTAAGTATTCATCGGAAAAGTCAAAATTATTTTGATATCTTATAGATAGCTTTAGAAACTTCTACTATCTTGTTAATTACCTTTTGATATATCTATGTTCAGTTTATCATATTTATGAACTATAGCGTTTCTAATACCGTTGAACTGTTTCAACAGGGAACCATCCTCTTCGCTAAAGATTTATATCTATGGTTAGAGAAAACAGGGTTATTTTGTCCTAATGGAAAACAAAAATGTTTTTCAACATATAAAGAAGTTGGTACAATCCGAGCACGTATAATTCGTGTGCATTAACTGTGATCTTTTATATTTTTGATTTGAGAGGGGGTGAGAAGAGCTCGTCCTTATGATAATACCCGAAATATTATTAGTTTTGCAAGTTATTTATAGTCGGTGATGTGTAATTCATGGATAAAGGAGATGCCCATATATATCTAGACGGGGAACACTACGACACAATGCATCAACACTTGAAAGACGATATCCTTTTTTATATCGACTGTATCGAAAAATATGGAGAACCAGTTTTGGAACTAGCATGTGGAACTGGAAGAGTCACTTTACCTCTAGCTGACGAAGGGATAGATGTTACAGGAATTGATACCTCGGAGAAGATGCTTCAGAGGGCAAAACATAAAGCAGAAAAGAAAGATCTGAATCCAGATTTTATTCAATCAGATATGACCGATTTTTCTTTAAACAGGACCTTCAACACAATCCTGATACCGGTCAACACATTACAAGTTTTACTCAAGGTCAAAGAGTATGAAGTGCTTTTCAATAATGTGCGTGAACATCTAGCTGACGAAGGGAGATTCATATTTCAGATATTCAATCCAGACCTAGATATCCTCACAAGAGATCCGAAAGAAAAATTCGACATTATAGAATATGACGATCCATACGGTCGGGGTAAAATACAAGTGAGAGAGAACTCAAGATATGATTCACCGACCCAGATACTCCATATCACCTGGTACTATTACATAGAGGAGGACCTGTACAAAGAAGTAGACTGGAAGCTGAGGATACTTTTCCCGAAAGAGATAGATACCCTTCTTAGATACAATGGATTCAAGGTGGAGAATAAATACGGCGATCACGAGAGAAACGATTTTAACGACGAATCAAAGATGCAGATCATAGTGGCGAAGAAGATTTTATCGTAGATATCAAAAAAGAATCTATTGTTTCCTATTCTTGATCATCCACCATGCATGTCTTATTCTAACTCGTCCTTAGTCGATTGTTCTTGGCCAGAGTAGGCTTCTTTAGACCTTTCTCTTTTAACTATCGCGATGAAAATGAATATGAACATCATCGCAAGCAATATCCTTCTTATCACGGGAACGGCAATATAAAAGTTGTTGATCCAGTCGGGAGTTGAAATGCCAAATGGTTGTACTTCTTCTAAGAAAAGGTAAGACAATATAATAAACAATTGAGGGAGAAGGAATATGAGGTATGTATAATTAATGAAGGGGAAGTGTCTAGGTAGCTCTAGATTCTTGTAGATCTTTCTGAACGATAAGAATAAACCCAGACCAAAAATCAATATTGCTGAGGTACCAAGAAAAGTGTTTAACTCCATAAAATAATCCTCAGGCATCTGATTAGAAGTAATGATAACGTAGTAGGTGATTCGTGAAGCTAAAAACATGATTGTTCCGACTATCAGCAACGCTATGGCCAGTAAGTCATATGAGTCTAACCTTTCCTTCAAACCCATGGTTTTATATACAAAAAGTGATTAAAATAATTTTTGATGATAGCTGTCAAAAGTATACTGACATCACATATCTGAGAAAATAGTTGATATACACCTAGATTACTGAGAAAATAGTTGATATACACCTAGATTATTATGTCCCATAATTTGATCTTTTCTAAAATCCAAAAATCACTAAAAAGTGAACATACCTATATAGTAAGAAAATTTTTAACTAAAGAAGATCATCAAATACAGATCTGATCTTTTTCCTCTCTTCTAAAACACACTTTTCTTTTTTTAGTACCTTCTCTTTCAACGGGTCTAATCCAATGTTTCCGGGAGCACCTTTATATTTTTTCGACTCGAAGGTTTTGCCAGCATCGATAGAGGACCATCTATTCGAATTCTTAAATTCTCTATATGCATCTCTAAAGGGTATTCCCTTACTTGTGAGCTCAAAAACTTGGTCGGTTGCGAAGAGAGAAGGCGTTATGGAATCTCTGATGTTACTCTCGTTAACGATGATATCGGACACTACCAGTCTACAAACAGAGATAGTGGATAGAGTTATCTCTAAACCGTGCATAAGTGGTTCTTTTGTTAACTGATAATCCCGATTGTAACCCGAAGGTAAAGAACCGAGAACATTTGAAACCTTATTAGATTCACCCAATAAAATGTTATAATTCGCCCTTACCAACTCCAAAATATCCGGGTTATTTTTTTGAGGCATTATACTACTACCGGTACAGAGTTCATCGGGCAAACTAAAGTACTCTATCCCCTCAATAGAAAATAAAAGTACGTCTGTAGCGAACTTATTTAGATCTAGCATTATCTGTTTCAAAGCGTCCAAAATACCTAATTCTATCTTTCCTCGACTATTTTGAACGTACATCACATTGTTTTGAGTCTTTCTGAACCCCAATAAATTAGTTGTGAAATCCCTATCAAGCGGAAGTGGTACACCATAACCCGCTGCAGACCCTAGGGGATTTTGATTGTTGGTGTCATAGACGGAATCAAGGTATTCTAGATCATCTAAAAGAGACTCTATAAAACTGCCACCCCAAAGCCCAACGGAAGAGATCATCGCCTTTCTCATGTGTGTATATCCCGGCATTGGTACGGATCGGTGTTCTCCGGAGAATTTTATAAGAGCTTTACATAGGTCTAAGAGTTCTTTTTTGATCTCTAACAATCTGTCTCGAGAATAAAGCCTCATATCTACCAAAACCTGATCGTTTCTACTCCTTCCCGTATGAATTTTTTTTCCAACATCACCAAGTTTTTCAACCAGATGGGTTTCGATTTTTGAATGTACGTCTTCGTCGGATAAAGAAATATCGAACTCGCTTTTTTCATCGAGCTCAAGTATATTTTTTAACTCTTTCTTTACTATCTTGAACTCATCTTCATCAAATACGCCTATCTCATACAACATAGAAGCATGAGCTAAGGATCCAAACACATCAAATTTCACCAGTTCCTGATCCAATATGTGATCCTTACCTGTAGTGTAAGATTCTACCAGACTGTTCAATTCCACTTTTCCATCCTGCCATAATTTCATTTTCATCACTTCAAGAATTCCTTTATTATCTTTTGATACATCCTGCATGCATCTTCCACCTGCTTTATCTCGATAAACTCGTTCGGTGAATGGGACTGTTGGCTGTTCCCCGGACCTAAAATGATACCGGGTGCGTCTATGAAAGCATAATCGCACATGCCTCTAAAGCCGATAATATCCGCATCTTGAACAGCATTTTTCGCAACTTTGACCACACCCTCTTCACTACATGTTTCTTTAGGATAGAACCTGTTGCTCAACACCTCTACATCAGATTTTAGATCGCCAGAGATGTTATTGATCAGGGCGTCGTTACCAAAATCGGGAGTAGTTCTAATATCTATCGTGAATTCACAGCTTCCCGGTATCACGTTATTTTTTGTACCACCGTTTATCAAAGTAACAGATACGGTAGGTGACCCAAGCAATGGATGTTCTTCTTTAAAGCAGGTAGATTTTATCTTTAAAATGTCCGATGCTGCGCGATAGATAGCATTTTCCCCATGATGTGGTCTTGATGCATGGGCGCTTTTACCTTTAGAGGTTACTTTTAAAATTACCAACCCTCTCATAGCCGTTGCTATATCGAGACCAGTGGGCTCCCCGATTATAGCAGCATCAACCGGTGGGATCTTCTGAAGTAGTTCAACGATCCCCTTATTTCCACACTCCTCCTCAACAGATGCACCGAAATATACCGTGCCCCTTAAATCTGTATCTGTATCTGCAAGTCCGATCATCGTGTTAATCATGGCACAAAGGGACCCTTTAGCGTCGTTTGCCCCTAATCCGTAGATCTTCCCTCCCCTCTCCAACGCCCTGTATGGATCACTATCCCAGCCGGGACAAACCGGGACGGTATCAAGGTGGGAGTTCAACAAAATAGAGGGCTTCCCTTCACCTATGGAACAGTAGACGTTGTTATCGTACCTTTTCGCAGAGATACCGTTTTCATTTAAATATCCATAAATAAATTTACTTATTTCCTTTTCATCCTTTGAGACGCTGGGTATCTCCACCAATGTTTTTAATAAATCTTTAGTTTTCATCTACAAACAGTTCCCCGTCGGTTTCTTTTTCGATCATGGTCCCGCACCCTTGATTTGTAAAAACCTCTACCAAAAGACTGTGGTCCATGTTTCCATCGATCAGATGTATTCTGTCGACTCCTTTTTCTACAGCGTTTATGGCATTCTGCAATTTAGGAAGCATACCGTCGGTGATCTTACCACTTTTCAGTACTGCTTCCGCACCTTCTAGATCCAAATAGGGTATTATGGTGGAGGGATCATCTTTTTCTTCCAAAATTCCTGGCACATTGGTTATGTATATCAGCTTTTCAGCCTCGATAGTTTCAGCTATTTTTTGCGATATTGTATCGGCATTTATGTTTAAAATCGATCCATCATCATCCACACCTAAACAAGCTATAACAGGGATTATATGTTCCTTGACGAGATCGTTCACAAGATCAAGGTTGATTTGAGTAATATCTCCAACATGACCGAAATCCACTTCCTTTTCTTCTCCCGTTTCAGGGTCCTTGATCACCGTCAAATCTCTTTTCTTAGCACACACCGTATTGCAGGAAACACCACTAAAACCCACCGCCCGGGTTTTACACCCCTGTAATGCCGCGGTAAGTTCTATGTTTACCTTTCCACCATAAACCATCTTTGTTACTTCTAGAGTCTCTTCGTCGGTGATCCTTCTTCCTGCGATTTTGTCGGATCTGTGATTCAATCTACCAAGCATTTCATCCGCCTGTGGGCCTCCGCCGTGTATCAGGATAATCGTTATACCGACGTTATATAAAAGACTGATATCCTTTGCTAATGCACCTATTACTTCTTTGTCTTTCAGAACACTGCCGCCTATTTTTAATACAAAAGTTTTCCCTCTAAATTGTTGTATATAGGGTAGAAATTCCAAAAGGAACGGGACTCTTTTCATGTGCCGTCACCTAATATGTGTGCAAGCAGAGCTTTCTGGGCGTGAAGTCTGTTCTCGGCCTGGTCGTAAACTATGCTTCTCTCATCATCGATTACTTCATCCTCCACGACCACGTTTCTTCTAACGGGTAAGCAGTGCATGAACTTAGCATGGTCGGTCAACCTCATATTCTTCTTTGTGATCTTCCAGTCTTTCAAGTTCTCTCTGACCATTTTCTCTTTTTCCCAGTCACCGTAGTATTTTATGGACCCCCAGCTCTTAGCATAGACTATATCCGCTTCCCTCATTCCTTTGTTTAGATCGTGTGTAACCTCAAAGTCACTACCCTCTTTTGCACAATTCGATTCTATATCTTTGACCAATTCGCCGGATAGTGTATAATCCTCTGGACATGCTATACTAACATCCATACCAAATTTACTCGATATCAATGCGGCTGAATTTGGAACGGACATAGGCAGTGGTTTTGGATGATTGCACCAAGAGATCACGATTTTTTTTTCTTTCACATCTGCAAGATTTTCCTTAATAGTCAACAGGTCTGCGAGGGCCTGGCATGGATGGTATAACGATGATTCCATATTTATCACAGGTACAGTTGCTTGGCTGGCAAATCCTTGGATCACTTTGTCCTTCTTGTCTTCCTTCCAATCCCTCATCTTTGGAAAACATCTCACCGACACAGCGTCTGCATATCTCGATAGGACTTTAGAAGCATCTATGATGTGCTCTGAATACGCCCCGTCCATAACCACACCCATTCTGTGTTCTAATTTCCATGTGTCCTTGCCTACAGATAGGTTTACAGAGGAACCTCCAGATTGATCCATGGCGGCTTCAAAACTGGATCTAGTCCGCAGTGATGGATTGAAAAAAAGCATGAATAAGATTCTGTTCTTTAAGTATTGATTGTACGGCTCTATTTTCATCTTCAAGGCCAGCTCAATAATTTTATCTAGTTCTTCTTTTTTCCAATCCTGGGTCGTTACAAAATTTTTATTTTTTCCACTCATCCTATTTCGTCTCCTGGAATATCTGTTCTAAACTTGTATAAAACACGTTTATATGCTCTCTACCTATGACCAAAGGTGGCATCAAGCGGATAACATCCGACTCAGATACGGCCGTACCCACTATGAAGCCATTGTCAAGCAGTTTCATTTGAACATCTTTTGCTCCGGTCTCCAATTTCAACCCCCTCAATAAACCGACACCTCTCACTTTCTTGACACCACCCAACAGATCTAATTTATTTTCCAAATAGTCTCCAGTTTTTTCAACTGTTTCAAGCAGGTTTGATATGATCCTAATATTAGTTTCCGCAGCCGCGCACGCAATCGGTCCCCCTCCAAATGTAGAACCGTGTTCTCCATAGGATATAGTATCTGCGATTCTTTCGTTTACGATCGTGGCCCCCATGGGAAACCCTCCTGCAATACTTTTGGCGCATGAGATGATATCAGGGGTCAACTCATAGTATTGGGCCGCAAACATCTTTCCAGTCCTACCGAAAGCGGTTTGAACTTCATCGAAGATCAACAATATTTCCTGCTCTTCACAGTATTCTTTCAGCTCGCGAAAGAACTCGGTCGATGCCGTTCTCATACCAGCCATACTTTGGATCGGTTCCAATATAACGGCTGCAGTTTTTTCGTCAGCCAATTTTTTTATACTATCCATATCACCAAATTCCGCCAATTTGGTGCCATCTAAGGACGGCTGGAATTGTGTACGATATTTATCTATGCCTGTCACGCTCAAGGACCCCATGGTTCTACCATGAAAGCCTTCCTTCATACTGATTATATCCGTTTTACCGGTATATTTACGAGCAATTTTAAGGGCGGTTTCATTTGCTTCGCTTCCACTGTTGCAGAAAAAAACCTTTTTTAAACCCCTAGGGGCGACTTCGATCATCTTTTTGCCGGCTCTCGCTCTTGAATCGTTGTACACCGCGTTTGAATAAAATATCAATTTTTTACACTGTTCATTTATGGATTTAACCAATTCGGGGTGGCAGTGCCCCAGTATTGAGACTGCGTGGCCCCCATATAGGTCCACATATTCATTACCTTCAGAATCCCATACCTTGATACCTTTCCCTTCGACCAAGGCCATGGGGAATTTTTTATACGTCTGTAGTTGATACCTATCTTCCATTTCCATAATCTTCTTTCTTTTCATAATTTTCACTCCTTCAGGGATGTAAACCCGAGAACATCAACGACCGAGATTCTTTCAATCCAAACATCAAATTCATATTCTGTACGGCGGTTCCCGCCGCGCCTTTTACAAGATTATCTAAGGCCGCGGTGATCACAACCTTATCCCCTTTACACTCTAAGCTCAGATCGCAAAAGTTGGTTCCTCTTACCGGTGAACATCTAGCTTGCTCCACCACTCTGACGAATAATGCATCACTGTAATACTCGTTATATATATGCGTCAATTCTTCCTTTGATATCTCATCCTCGAGGAAAACATAGGCCGTGATGAATATTCCTCTAATCATAGGGGTGGAGTGGGTCACAAAGGTGAGGTCAAATCCGTCATGATTGAAAGTTTCAAGTTCCTGCACTATTTCTGGGTGATGCTGATGAGCTAGAACCTTATATGCCCTCAAATCACAAGCTCTCTCCGGATGATGGGTTCCAAAAGATGGAGTTGTACCGGATCCAGACGAGCCGGTTTTTGCATCTATAACAACGTTTTCTCGTAGTAAATCCTTCTCGGCTAACGGGGTCAGAGCAAGTAATGCTCCAGTAGGAAAGCAACCTGGATTTGCAACGTTTTTCGATTTAGCGATATTCTTTCTATTGATCTCAGGTAGACCGTATACGAATCTATCGATCAATTCAGGTGAACTATGCTTTGTATAGTATGATTCGTATGCGTGTAAGTCCTTCAACCTGTAATCTGACGATAGATCTATTATCTTTGTCTCGTCGATTATCTCAGGCACCTTCTTCATCGAAGTAGCATGAGGTAAAGCGAAGAACATCAGATCTACTTCTCGGGCGGTATCAGATAACGGTTCATTGGTAAAACGTAAGTCGGTAAACCCACGCAGATTTTGATGCACCTCAGTGACTTTACTTCCTTGATTCTGTCGAGAGGTTACCTTTACTAGATTTACATCTTTATGGCCCAATAAAAACCTAATCAGCTCACCACCGGTATAACCCGATCCACCGATTATAGCTGTTTCTTTTGTCATTGATTAAACACCTCTTCTTCGATTATCGAAAAAATGCGTTCATTATCGGTGATTGCGTTGGCTGCAGGCAAATCCAGCTCTTTGTTTATGTATTCGATCCCCACTGCATTATCCGTCACTCTACCGGTGATTATAGATATCTCTATTCCTAACTCGTTGAATATCTTTTTAACACCCCATGCAGCCACATTATCGTTGGCACACACGAGATGTCCTTTTGCAAATCTCATTATGTTTTTATCTTCTAAAATGGATTTAGCGCCGTAGGACCCCAATAGCCCATCACCTAACTCCACCACTATACAATCGATATCTAATTTATTTAATTCATAAATTATCCCTTTTGATAGCTCGGTTGTCTTTTTCTCGATGGTCGATGCAACGCCTGCATCGTTGAAATCCAATGCTTTAACAGCTCCATAATCCATCATACTAAGCGTATCTTTCATCATTGAAACACCCGTAAGTTTAGCGGCAGCCACCTTATACCCCTCAGAGGTTAAGCACTTGATGAGTTCACAGGCCGCAGTTGT
>JBNJFO010000022.1:0-5486 GCA_051746905.1 Thermoplasmatota archaeon | reverse complement strand
GGTCGGTATGGTCGTTCATTTTCGAGCAGTTGTTTTTCCACTATCCATAGATGAAGCGGATACGATGATCAACGGAACACTACTTTCCAAGCTTTTTTTCCACGGTATGTGATTTTCCATAATATTGGCAGGTTTACCGATCCTCTCGTTGAACATAGGAAATGTGATCACCTGCCCTAAAACTTCAACCTCGATGGGATTACCCAATTCAAGGTTCCCCGATACCGCCTTCCCTACCACTCCGCCGAAATTAAGCAGATTTAACCTATCTCCTGATTTTATAGAATCAGGTATGTAACCAAAGAAACCCCGGGCGGCTTTTCTATTCCCCAATGTACCTGCCAAGATGTCCCCTTCGATGACTTTGCTTATCCTGCCGGATATGAGCTCTATGGAACCGTATGCTGGATTCTCCCCAAGAGCCTTGACTATAATCACGCTGCCCTCCTCTGCTTTGATCTTATCTGACGCCTCTACAACCGGCGAGAGATCCACGTTTTTGGTGGACGAACTGATCTTATGAACCTTTGTCTTCAAATAGTTCATCTCCTTCTTCTGCCGATTTTGCCAAAATACCGGGCAAACCGTAAATCTTGCAAAATCCCTTCGCGTCTCTCCCCGCCCATAGGGATGTATCTTCCCCATATGCGGCCTTGTCCTGGCACATCAATGAGTGTGGACTTTTACATCCTTTCACCGATATGCCACCTTTGAAGAGTTCGACCTTCACATTACCAGTAACTCTCTTCTGCGTTGAATCAATAAACGCCTTAATGTCCTCACACACCGGGTCGAAATACAGGGCTTCATGCAGCAGCATCCCGAAGAAATCACTCACTTGATCTTTCCAGTACCGCTGCCACTTTGTCAGCACTATCTTCTCCAATTCCTTATGCGCTTGGATCAGGATCAGAGGTGCTGGTGCCTCGAAGGCTATCCGACCTTTGATCCCCATTATCGTATCGCCTATGTGAATCCCTCTTCCTACACCGTGTACTTTACCAATATCATTCAATCTTTCGACTATTTCTAAACCATCTAATGGTTCTCCATCGATGGAAACCGGCACACCCTCCTGAAATTCTATGTCTACGATTTCCGGTTCATCGGGTGTCTTTGGAATTGGATTGGTGAACCTGTAGGCCTCTTCCGGGATTTCTTTCCAGCTATCGTGAGTAGCCCCTCCACCGATTGTAGTTCCCCATAATCCAGCGTTGATAGAGTATGTTGTAACCTCCTCTTTTACCGGAAAACCGATCTCTTCCAAATAATTAGCTTCCTCCTCTCTTGATATCTCAAAATCCCTTATAGGTGCGATAACCTCTATGTCCTGTACTAGTGTATTAAATGCAACGTCAAACCTGACCTGATCGTTACCTGCGGGTGTTGAACCGTGTGCGATGATCGACGCATCTACCTCTTTAGCAAAATTGACGATCTCTACAGCTTGAAGAACACGTTCAGCCCCCACACTGAGTGGATAAACATCTCCCTTTAAGATGTTACCTTTTATAAGATATAATAAGAAGTCGTTAAAAAGTTCCGACTTCACATCACTTGTACAGTGCTCAGCCGCTCCTAGTTTTTTTGAATTCTCTTCAATTTGAATTAATTCCTCTCTAGAAAATCCCCCGGTATCCACTGTAATTGTGAAAACCTCAGCACCATATTTTTCTTTGAGAAATGGGATACAAAATGATGTATCTAATCCCCCTGAATAGGCTAGGACGATCTTATCTATCTCCTGTTCTTTTTCTTCGCCGCGCTTATGTTTCAAACTATCACATCGGTTCGGATTTTCAGGATATAAATAAAGATTATGATATTTTTATAACAGAGCCACTCGACCGTGTGTCAGAATGGGGTCTTTTGTTCCATATGGAACATATCGGGACTTTCATAAAGTCACTTTCACATGCCTATAGGGAATTCAAATCATTATTCTTCTTTCTAAATCTAATAATATTTTGAACTCGTCTCCTACGAAATGTATCTGCAGAAATATCTAGATAAGTACGAGGGATGGCATATCTCAATAGAAACAAAAAGTCGGATTATTGACTATATTCCTGGATTTTATTAGCCATCTTTTTGAAGAAGAACTTTGTATCGTGTGGCCCGGGATTAGCTTCCGGATGATACTGGACTCCGAATACTGGGTACTCCTCATGTTCTATTCCTTCCACAGTTCCATCGTTTAAGTTTCTTTGAGTTGTTTTTAGAGATGTATCGTCCAACGAACTCTTGGAAACGGCGAACCCGTGATTTTGGGTGGTCATGTAGACTTTTCCATCTGAAAGAACTTTCACCGGCTGGTTCAGACCTCTATGCCCGAACTTTAATTTGAACGTACTTGCACCACACGCTTGAGCGATTATAAGATTTCCCAAACATATGCCGAATAACGGAACCTCGGACAAGAGCTTTGTAACGGTATCCACCGTCGAATACAATAATGACGGGTCCCCGGGTCCGTTTGATATCAGCACGCCGTGAGGTTCTAGATCTAGAATATTATCTGGAGTTGCATCATAAGGTACTATTGTAACATCGTAGTTATCACTCAATAGATCGTCCAGTATACTTTTTTTGAACCCGCAGTCTATCATTACAATCTTGTACTGATTACCGTTCTCATATGAAACTGGGTCGGGTATTGAAACATCTTTTACCAGTCCGGGCATCTCGGTGATTCGGGGGAGCTCTCTCGCCTTAGCTACGAGCTCGTCCTTATCATCCTCCTGTCCCACGGACATTACCGACCTCATCGTCCCTTCGACTCTGACCTTTTTTGTGATCATCCGGGTATCAACACTCTGTATTCCGCTTACCTCCTGCTCTTTCAGGAACTCATCCAGGGACTTTTCGCTGCTCCAGTGACTCGGGTGCTCACATAACTCCCTAACAACCAATCCACGCGTCTTGACACCATCTGATTCAAAGTTACTACGGTTGACTCCGTAATTACCTATAAGCGGATAGGTAAACATCAGTATCTGACCGTTGTAGGACGGGTCGGTCAGTGCTTCGACGTACCCGGTCATCCCAGTCTCGAAAACCAGTTCTCCACTTGTAGTACCCGGGATCCCGATACCTTTACCTTCATGAACGGTTCCATCTTCTAACGCTAGGTAAGCTTTCACGAGACCACCCCCGTAACAAAGTCCTGTAGAGATCTAACAGATATATCATTCAACTTCAGAGTCTCGATAGCATTGACAACGGCAAGGGATGCCGCTACCGTCGTATAATAGGGGACCTCGTAATTAACTGCAGTGGTGACTATATCGAACTCATGAGATCTTACACCATTACCTACATTCGTGTTGATTACCAGGGATATCTCATCGGATTTGATCATATCGGTAACGTCTTCTTCCGAAATTATTTGTGTTTTTATACCCATGTTGTTCAGACTCCGCCCGGTGTTCTCCGTGGAGTGGATATTAAAACCTAGATGATGTAACTTGGACGCTATAAGCGTGATAATTCTTATGTCCTTGTTTTTAACCGAGATATAAACGTTGCCTTCACTCGGCAGTATATGATTTGAGTATATCTGTGACTTGTAGAAAGCCCTGCCGAAATCTGAATCCATCCCCATGGTTTCACCAGTGGCCTTCATCTCCGGCCCTATAAAGGGGTTCACACCTGGTAGTTTAGAGAAAGAAAAGACCGGATTTTTTACGGAAATGAAATCGGATTTTACCTCTTCATCTACACCCAATCCCTTCAAACTCTTGCCCAGAAGGACCTTTGTGGCTATCTTAGCCAAAGGGGCCCCTGTAGATTTACTTACATAAGGGATGGTTCTAGATGCTCTAGGATTTACCTCAAGGACGTATATATCGTGATTTTTAACCGCATACTGTATGTTCATCAATCCGATCACATCGATAGCTTTAGCTAGTTTTTTTGTTATATTCTTGATCTCATCGATTGTAGTCTTGTTTACCGTTTGAGGGGGAAGTACACAGGCGGAATCACCGGAATGAACGCCCGCTTCCTCTATATGTTCCATTATACCACCAATAAGAACTTCTGTTCCATCGCAGACCGCGTCGACCTCTATCTCCATAGAATCTTCCAAATATTCATCGATCAGTATCGGCTTATCCTCGGAAACTTCCGCTGCCTCGGTAACGTACCTTTCGAGCTCGCTCTCTTGATGTACTATTTTCATCCCTCTTCCGCCTAAAACATAAGACGGTCTGACTATTACCGGATATCCTACATTTTTCGCTATCGTTAAGGCTTCTTCGAAAGACTGGGCGGTACCGCTTCTAGGTTGTTTTATCCCGAACTTGTCGAGTAATTTACTGAACCTCTTTCTGTCCTCTGTAAGATCGATGGCGTCGGGTGAAGTGCCCAGTATCTTAACACCGTTTTCCTCCAAAGTATCCGCCATTTTTAATGGTGCCTGTCCACCGAACTGAACTATGACACCAAGGGGATCTTCCTTATCGATTATGTTCAATACATCTTCACCGGTCAAGGGTTCAAAGTACAATTCGTCCGATGTGTCATAATCGGTTGATACGGTCTCGGGGTTACTGTTCACCATTATAGTTCTGAATCCCATTTCCTTTAGGGCGAATACGGATTGAACACAGCAGTAATCAAATTCTATACCTTGACCTATCCGGTTAGGTCCAGATCCCAGAATCATTATCGATTCTTCATCATCGCACTCTATAGTCTCATCTTCCTCCTCATATGTCGAATAAAAATACGGCGTATATGATTCGAATTCCGCCGCACATGTATCGACGGTTTTGTATGTAGGGGTTATATCGTATTTCAACCGCAGCTTCCTTACAAATTCCTCCGAGCTTTGAGTTAAGGATGCTATATGTTCATCGGAAAAACCATATGTTTTTGCCTTTTTTAGCTGGTCCTTTGTCAGTTGTTTATTATCTTTCCGTAACTCTTCCTCGATAGCGACTATATTAACTACCTTTTCAATGAACCATGGGTCGATCCCGGTTAGCTCGTGCACCTTCTCAACGGAATATCCTCTTTTCAAAGCTAGCTTGAGATAAAATATTCGATCTGGTCCGGGTTCAGATAAGTTCTGGTTCAATTCTTCCATATCAACATCTAATTCGTCGAACTTCGAGTACAATCCGCATACACCTATATCCAGTGATTTAAGGGCCTTTTGCAGTGCCTCCTCGAAAGTTCTACCCATGGCCATGGACTCACATACAGCCTTCATCTGGGTACTCAGTTCCGGTTCAGCATCAGGGAATTTACCGAGGTCCCATCTAGGTGTCTTTACTACTACATAATCCAAAGTAGGTTCGAAGGATGCGGGGGTCTTCTTGGTGATGTCGTTAGGTATCTCATCTAGGGTCAAACCCACCGCTAATTTAGCGGCCACTTTTGCGATGGGGAAACCGGTTGCTTTGGATGCCAATGCCGAAGATCGAGATACTCTAGGATTCATCTCTACGACTCGAACCTCGCCGTCCTTTGGGTTAACG
>JBNJFO010000021.1:0-15157 GCA_051746905.1 Thermoplasmatota archaeon | reverse complement strand
TCCCGGTATATCATTGATGGGCGGTAACGTCCCATTCATAGTCATCTCAACGAACCCCTTAGAACCCGTGGAGGTGACTGCTGAAACCGAGATCACCGTAAAAGAAGAACCGGTCAGCGAAGCAGAAATGATGAGCGCTACGACCGTAACTTACGAAGACGTGGGGGGACTGGATGAACAACTCCAGCGTGTAAGAGAGATGATAGAATTACCGTTGAAGCACCCTGACCTCTTCGACAGACTGGGTATCGAGCCTCCGAAAGGGGTCCTGCTCCACGGTCCACCCGGAACCGGTAAAACATGGATCGCTAAAGCTGTGGCCAACGAGTCCGGTGCGAATTTTCTATCCGTGCAGGGACCGGAGATAATCTCAAAATATTACGGCCAGAGCGAAGGAAAGCTCAGAGAGAAATTCGAGGAGGCTAAAGAGCAGTCACCATCTATAATATTCATAGATGAACTAGATTCTATAGCCCCCAAGAGAGATGACGTTAAAGGAGAGGTGGAAAGAAGAGTGGTCGCCCAGCTTCTAACACTCATGGACGGTCTTTCCCAGCGCGGCGAGACTATCGTGATAGCCGCTACCAACCGTGTGGACGCCATCGATCCTGCACTCAGGAGACCGGGAAGGTTCGACAGGGAGATAGAGATAAGCCTACCCGATAGAGACGGTAGAAAAGAGGTCCTCCAGATCCATACCAGAGGGATGCCGGCTTCGGAGAACGTTGATCTAGATAGATTGGCCGAGATGACCCACGGCTTCGCGGGAGCCGACCTTGAATCGCTGGCGAAGGAAGCGGCTATGAGGGCTCTGCGTAGATACACACCACAGTTCGATCTGGATGAACCCATACCACGTGAGATTTTAGAGAAGATGGAAGTGAACCAGTACGACTTCATCGCAGCGCTTAGAGATATCGAACCGAGCAGTCTCAGAGAGATAATGGTGGAGATACCAGAGGTCTCATGGAAGGATGTAGGCGGTCTAGAGGAAGTCAAAGAAAGATTACGGGATTCTGTTGAGAAGCCCCTGATTGAACCGGAATCCTTCGAAAAGATAGGGATAACACCGCCGAGAGGTGTCCTATTGTTCGGTCCCCCCGGTACGGGTAAAACATTACTGGCTAAAGCCGTGGCACACGAGTGCGAAGCCAACTTCATCTCCATAAAGGGACCGGAAGTCCTTTCCAAGTGGGTGGGCGAGAGCGAGAAAGCAGTTAGGGAGATATTCAAGAAGGCAAGGCAGACCGCTCCGACCATCGTGTTCTTGGATGAATTGGATGCTATAACTCCGGAAAGAGGTGCCAGCCAGCAGGACGGAGTCACCGACCGTATCGTAAATCAACTGCTGACGAGCTTGGATGGGGTGGAGAAAACTTCAGGGATAGTGGTTCTAGCGGCTACCAATCGACCCGATAGGATCGACCAGGCACTTCTGAGAGCCGGGAGGTTCGATCAGCGGATATCGATACCCATACCCGATAAGGAGGAGCGCGAGAGTATATTCGAGATACACACCAAGAAGATGCCCCTAGCCGACGATGTTGATCTTTCAAGGTTGGCTAGGAATACGGAGACCTTCGTCGGGGCGGATATAGAATCCGTATGCAGGGAAGCCGGACTCATGGCGTTGAAAGAAAAAGCTTCAGAAGTAACTCAAGATCATTTTAACGATGCTATTTCAGGTGTCAACCCCTCTGTGGACGAAGAGATAATACAGATGTACGAGGATATCGAAGAGGTAATGGAAAAGACCGTTCGTAAGAAGAAAGATTATAATGGGGTTGGAATATACAGGTAAAAGAAAAGAATTGGAGGAAACAAAATATGAAGAAGTTCGTGACTGAGATGCGCGGTAAGACGGTTATGACGAACGACGGCCAGATATTGGGGATGATCGATAATTTCGTGGTCGAGACCGAGACGGGAGAGATGAAACACGTCCTCGTGACCCCGGCCGACGAGATCGAACCACGTCTGTTCGATACCGATGCTGAGGGCCGTCTGGTACTTCCATTCGAAGGGATGAAAGCCGTCCGAGATGTAGTCGTGATGGAGAACATCTCTATAGAATAGACAAGACCGTTAAGCCGATCAAGCTGAAGGATAAGAGTCGTATCGGACGCCCTGACAGATCAAGGTAGGTGATTTTAACTTATGTCATCTTCTTTGTCATTCTTCTGTAAAAACGTTTATTTAACCATGATAAAATCAATATTCTGAGAGCGTAAGATGACACTTGATAGAAATACGATAAATGAGAAGCTGAGGATGTTGGGACTGGAGCCGACCAAGTCTCTTGGACAGCATTTCCTGATAGACCCAGATATAGCCGAGAGGGAGGTGGAGGAAGTCGGTATCGGACCAGATGATACAGTACTAGAGATCGGCCCGGGTCTGGGGATACTCACAGACGAGATAGTCAAGAGAGCAGGAAAGACCATAGCCATCGAAAAATCAACACCCCTTTATGGTTACCTGGAAGGGAGATATGACGATAAGGATTTCGAGATAATCGAGGGCGATGTTTTGGATATTGAATTACCCCCCTTCGACAAAGTCATGTCCAACACCCCGTTCAACATATCCTCGCCTTTGACTTTCAAATTATTGGATCGGTCATTTCAGACGGCCGTGATGATGTATCAGAAAGAATTCGCGAACAGGATGGTGGCAAAACCGGGCGGCGATGATTATTCCCGATTGTCGGTGATGGTATCTGTGAAAGCTGAAGTGAAACGGTTGTTCGATATACCTAGGAGTAAATTCTATCCACCTCCCAGGGTCGATGCGACGGTCGTAAAGATGATACCATCCGAACCCGAATTCGAGTTCAAATATCCTCAAAAGTTTTCCGAAGTGGTCCGGCAGCTCTTCAACTACCGGAGGAAGAAGATAAGCAATTCTCTGAAAACAGGTTTCGGTATAAATGGAAAAAATATCCCTTACAAAGATTACAGAGTGGGTAATATAACCCCTGAAGAGATAAACGAGATCGTCGAATATCTGGTTGAGAATAATCTTTTAGAGTAAAATATCACTCGAACTCTATCCCGCACTTAGGACAGAACCTATCGTCTTCCTCTATCTCAGTACCGCATGAAGGACATTCATAGGCCTCTATCTTCAATTCCGCCCCACACTTCGGACAGAAATTGTGATCCTCAGCTATCTCGGCTCCACAGGATGGACAAGTGGTTTTTATTACAAGTTCAGACCCGCACTGGCTGCAGAATTTTTCACCCGCTTCGCCCATGTTCCCGCAGTCTGGGCAGACCAGCTTCTCTCCTTTCTCTCCTGAACTATCCTCGTATTCTACCAACCTTGTACTCTTGTTCTTCTCAACCGTTCCGCTGCTCGATCCTTCGGTCTTTTCATCCTCTCCCCCGATCCTCTGGCCTGCTAGAAGGCCTGCCCCTTCTTCATCTATGGCCTTTTTACATTTGATCGCGAAACCCAGTGATCTCGTGTAATCTTCTTCTTCGAACAGTTCCTCAGCCCTGCTTAGAAATCTCTTTGCGTTTTCATTGGGTGATTCCTCGAACATCTCCCTGGCCACTTTGAGTTCGAACCGAGACTCCATGTAATTATCTGGAAGTTTCTGCAGCTTTTCCTTCTGCTCCTCGAATTCCTTCCTCTTCTCCCTCTCCTCTTTCGTTTCGCTGAAACCGTTTTTCAGGTCTTCTAAAGAGGCGGTGACGTCTGATCCTTGTGATGGGTCTGATTCGTTGGTATCGCCTTCTGATTCATCGGTCGAAGCTCGCACCTTCTTGGCCCTGTTGAGCTCGTCCTTCGCCTCTTCAGCCATGTTCTTCGCTCCAGAATAATTACCGGAATCTAAAGCCATCTGGGCTCTATCCAGCTTTATCTCTGCATCTGTCGTATTGACCCCCTTCGTTCTAAGGATACTGGCGATGCTTCGCGTGCTCCTCACAGCGTTGTAGGCTTCGTTCTCAGGGTCCAACCCGCCGGACTTTTTGGCCTGTTTTATCCTCTCATCTTTCGTTCTCTCAAGATACAGAAGAATGGCTGTAGAAAGAACAGCTAGAAAACCTATAACGATCAATAGAAGGCCAATATTTGAGATCGACATCTTACACGATTTAAATAAACCACCATTTTTGATATAATCTTTTCGCCCGTATGGCAGTTAAAAATGTCCTTTGAAAGCAGAAGACCAAGAAAACTATTTTATAATATACGGCTTCAAAGGGATCTGATGCTCAAAAAAGTATTTGCGTACATATTAAGAGAAGATGGCTCAAAAAAACAGATCTTAGCGTTTTCACATAAAGATCATCCTGAAGTGCCACTGCAGGTTCCCGGCGGTACGCTTGAAGAAGGCGAAAAACCCATAGATGGCTTGAAAAGAGAAGTTCGGGAAGAATCGGGCATCACGGACCTGCGGCATATAAAGAAATTGGGTGAAGCTGATATCTACAATCCTGAAGCAGACGAAGAATACCATGCATATTTCTTCCGATGCACTTCCTCTCTTGGAGAGGATACGTGGGATCATATCGTTACGGGAGATGGAGAAGATAGAGGTCTGGTCTTCAGTTACCGGTGGGTTGCCCCTCAAGAGGCCTTACTCGTTCACGATTACTACTTCCACGTTTTCATGAGACCAAGATATCTACCGGATCTTTTCACAGAAGACAGCCTCTTGGGCCTTTCGAACAATAAGATATCCCTGATGCCGCATACTGGATTATGGACGAAAGAATACAAGATAGAGGAAAAAAGGCTCGAAGGTAAAGTAGCCGATTGTGAGATCCAGCACGTTGGGAGTACCTTCGTTCCATGGGTGCCCGCGAAACCAGTTATCGACATAGCGGTGAGTGTTAAAGAACCTGAAGAACAGATAGAGAACATCGAGAGATGCGGATACAGCTACAAAGGTGAGATGGAAGTCGAAGGAAGGTATTATTTTGTAAAAGGACCTCCAGAGAACCGAACCCACCATATCCACATGTTCAAAAAAGGAAACCAGAGATATAAAGACCACATCCTGTTCAGAAATCATCTCGTATCCAACAAAGATACCGCTGAAGAGTACGGTAGGTTAAAATTAAGACTCTGGAGATGTTATAGAGGCCAGAGAAAGAAGTACACCGAAGCGAAATCCGACTTCATCGAAAGGGTGCTGCGTAAGATCAAGGACAGTTGAGCTCAGACCTTCTCCACATACCATTTTTCTGAAGAATCCTTCTTCTTTACGACCATCTCGACACCCTTCCGATTCACGAAAGTATCTCCTAGGTAAAGGTCCATATTCTTGAAGATCGACGGGTAAGTGGTATAGCCAGGCTCTAGATTCTTTTTATCGGGTGTTAGTTTTACCATATCAATGCCTCTGTAAAGAGGTATAAGCGCCCCTCTTGATATTTACATTTCCCCCATCTGTTTTCACACGTATCATGACTTAGAATCTCCGGGAAATTATTTTATAATATCTAACTTACGAGTTAACGATGCTAGATTTCTTAGCGATAATCGCGGCCTTCGCCCTTCTCGGTTTCTTGATTTACAGGAGAGAGAAGTTCGGTTACTCGATAATGGCCGCAGTGGGTGTTCTGTTGTTATTATCCAATCCCTCCAGGGAAGGATTATACTGGCTGGTCGAAATATCTTTCGAATACGACACCCTCAGTTTGGTGTCTATAATAATACTCATCGGTTTCCTCGGTTTTCTTTACAAAGACACGGGCCAGGTCATGCGTATGATAAAAGAACTCAGGGCCGCCGTACCCGACAGAAGATGGGTGATAGCGTCGATACCGGCACTTTTCGGACTCATGCCCATGCCCGGAGGCGCACTCGTTTCGGCACCGATGATAGACGAGGAGGGTGACTATCTAAATGCCACTGGAGTCCAGAAAACATTCATGAACTGGTGGTTCAGGCACATATGGTTCACCATCTACCCCTTATCGCTGGGGTTGATTTTAGCTTCTAGCATATCCGGGATAAGCATCTATAAGATAGCGATGTTCAACCTCCCGATCTTCGCAGTCCAGATAGTTATAGGGGTGATATGGGGTGTGGGAGATATCGATGAATTGAAGGGTGGAGATACACCCGTAAGTCCACTAGTTTTGGTTTGGGAGATCTCTCCGATAATACTGGCATTAGTTTTGAACATCTTCCTGGGCATCCCTTTCTACATCACCTTACTCATGGCCATCATCCTTCTCCTCTTCCAGAATCGAGATAGGTACGACCTAGATGACATACCGGACATAATCGAATCCGGTTTCTCTAAAGACCTCCTTCTCGCATCCCTGGGCATAATGCTTTTCAAAGGGATAATCGAACGGACCGGTGCCATAGGGCCCGTTGTGAATTCTCTACAGGAATACATCCCGCTTCTTGCAGTGGTGATCATAGTTGCAGTAGCTGTCGGCCTTTTGTTCGGACATCTCCCTGGAGCCGTCGGTATCGGCTTTCCAGTCCTCATCTCGATAGTTCCCGATATCAACCTCCTAACTGTAGGTCTGATATTCCTGTTCATCTTCATCGGCTACCTGATCTCGCCGATACACCTATGCATCATACTCACGATAGAGTACTTCAAGACCGATCTGGCCAGTTTCTACAAGAAAGCGGCGGTGCCAGCCGCTGTTCTGATCATAGCTATAGTGGCGTGGCTTGTTGTTACAGGCGCGATGTTCGCGGTGTGAATGAGGAGTTAAAAAAATAAAAAAGAAAAATAGGTTTGATAGAAGCTCAGTACTCGAATTTTTCTTCCTCGAAGGGCTCTGCAGGTTCTTCGGATGCAGTGCCGCCGAACTCTTCTTCCGCTCCTGGCGGTGGCGGTGTTTGTTCCTCTTCAGGAGGCACGTACTCCTCCTCTTCCTCACCCTTCTTCCGGGTGGCGGCGAAGGCGACGATACCGATCACGACTGCGGCGATCAACACAACGATGATCCACCAGTAGTCACCTATCATCCCACCGGGGCTTGCAGGTTCACCAGTATCCTCAGAAGTCGTGAAACTCGAGTTGTGATCTCCCTGATTGCCGAATTCATCTTCTGCACTGACAGAGACCTCGTATTCAGCTCCCGGTTCGAGTTCTTCACTCGGTGTGAACATGAGTGTTTTATTGTCATCCGATAACGTCCATTCTCCGTTAACCTCTTCTCCGTCCGCTGTGACCGTTCCGTCTACGCTGTCGGGATCTATCTCCTCGTCGAACTCTATCACTATCTCCTGGTCGGTATCGACATCGGTCTCTTCATCGTTGGGTATCGTGTCTTCAACGTCCGGTGGGGTGGTATCCTCGACGCTGAACTCGCCGGTGGTCTTAGTTGTAGTCTGGCCAGCGCTGTCCTCGCAGGTGATCCTCACTTTAACTTCCGTCGAGATCTGCCCGGGTGTCCATTGGTGTGAACCAGTGTTCTCTATCGTAGAGCTCAAGGTCGTCCAGTTAGTTCCTCCGTTGTACGAAACTTCGATGGTTATGGGCTCGCTGGGCAGCGGGTTGTCGTCCGATGCTGTCCAGTTGATCTCGATCGGCGTGCTGATGTCATATGTTTCACCTTGTTGTGGAGCGTTTATCTCTAAAGTAGGTTTATAGTCGGGCGCTTCAACGGTAGTAAATGAAAATACATAGTCATCTTCCATCTGTACACCGTTCTCGTCTGCAGCATCGCTTGTTATCGTCACTTCATATTCTGTATAATGTTCAAACTCATCATCCAATGTATATGTCAGTTCATCTCCACTCCAGGAGAAACTACCGTTTACATGAGGATCGATAGTCAAGTTATCTTCGACACTTGTTTCATCCATAGCTTCGGAGAATTCGATAGTTATCTCTTGATCTACAGCTACATCTACTGCACCATCTTCCGGTGTCGAATTGATAACGGTCGGCGGTGTAACATCTTTCGTGGTGAACGTCCACGTGTCGGACTGTGCTTCAAGAACGCTGTCGTTAGTGATGGCGTACCAATTGTATTCTGTTAGACCTTCGAGACTAGACCAGGTAACGGAAGCAGTAGAACCGTTCGCTACCCCTGTATCCGTCCCTATCTCCGAGTCATCAGAAGCATTGTAGAACGTGACATCCATAGAATCGTCATCGGGATCGGTCACGTTTACTTCTAGGGTGACGGAAACCGGCACATCGGTCGCATCATCTTCCGGTACTGGATCCGTAGGAGTTTCCGGTGCATCGTTGAGATCTTCGGTCGTGAAGTCCCAAGTGTAGATTCCTCCGTCGAGTTCATTCCCATTCGCATCTTCGCCGAGTACTTCTACGGTGATGGTCGTGCTATCTGGTAAATTATTGTCAGGTGCAAAGGTCATGACAGTATCAGAATCACCCCATGATACAGTTCCATCGCTCTGATCCCATGTGGTACTCCCATCGGTATAGGTAAAGTTCTGGTTCACGGTAATAGTGTTCATCGTCTCATTGAACTCGACGACGATGTCCGAGGAAACACTCACATCCGTAGCCACTGAGGTCGGAGTCGTAGAGACAACGTGTGGCGGATGTGTGTCTCCTATCGTTTGGAATGACCAAGTTGGTGATTGACTTTCATCTACCGAGTCGTTCGCCACCGCATACCAGGTGTAGGTTGTGTCATAATCCAAACCTGACCACGTTACGGACGTAGTTCCATTCGTCACACCTGTGTTTGACCCTATAACGTTGTCATCAGAAGCGTTGTAGAATGTAATGGTCATGGTATCTCCATCAGGATCTGAAACATCGACACTCAACGTGGGATTTAAACCAACCCCGGTCGAACTATCTTCTGGATCAGGATTAGTAGGCGCACTGGGTGGGTTGTTACCACTGGCGACTTTCGTTGTGAATGACCAGGTATTTGAGGTAACATTGGCGTCTCCGTCATCCGCGGTAACGTACCATTCGTAAGTTGTGCCCTCTATCAGACCGTTCCAAGTAATAGATGTAGTTCCGTCATTTAGTCCGTGATTCCAGCCTATCACACTGTCATCAGAAGCGTTGTAGAACGTTACGTTCATCGTATCTCCGTCAGGATCTGAAACATCGACACTCAACGTAGGGTTAGTGTCAATTCCGGTCGCTCCCTCCGAAGGTGAAGGGCTATCAGGCGCTAGAGGCGCACTGTTTCCCGTTGCTGTTGTGAACGACCAAGTATCGGATGTATTCGAATCGGATTTATCATCTGCGACGGCGTACCAATGATATGTCGTACCTGTATCAAGACCCGATAAAGTGAGGTTAGCGCTTTCACCACTTGGAACGTCTGCAACGGTTCCAAGAAGTGAACCTGTACCGTTGTAGAATTTTACGTCCATCACATCACTGTCGGGATCCGATACATTGACGCTCAAAGTCGGACTTGTGCTCACTCCAGTATCCCCGTCGGAGGGTGACCATAGAGTCGGAGCGTCTGGTGCAAGATTGGTAGTTTCTTCATAATGCCCGTCATCGATGGGATAACCATCTGCAGTTGTCCATCTTTCGTATTCGACTATCATATTTGTTTTATTAGAGTTGGTCAAAACGAACGGTCCTTGTGAATCCCATAGATGACTATAAGTGCTGTAGAAACCTTTTATTGCGTTGATCTCTGATTCCATCTCACCGGTAGTTATCGGAAATGGACAGTTGTTCGCTTCCTTCAAGAACTCCGGTATGTACCCTGCAGTAATCATGTTGTCCATAGTATCAACGAAATCTTGACATTGACTCTCACTAAGGAAGTGAACCCATTTCGTACCTCCGATAGATTCCCAAGAGTAATCATCGGTAGTCGCTGATAGTGCTGTACCTTCTACGACTTCATTCGCTGCTTCGACGATCTGCCATGGCTTGCTCGGTGTACTGCTGTAGTAACTGCCTATCATCTCATCTACAGGGAATGTATAATCTCCATAGACCGTGAATTTTCCGTCTTCTGTACCCCAATCTATACCGATTATACTGTCATACCAACCTTTATTAGTGCTGCTGAACGAGCTATGGTATCTTTTATCACCCGCACCATCATCGTAAGCCAAATCTTTATGGAAGGCCCAGTTAGCTAAGATATCCCTCTCTGTCATGTTATCTCCATCGTGCCATGTCCCGATAGAGTGGTTTCCACCATCGGTCCAGTCATATGTCGCTGCTGTAGCTGCATTAACACCGCTGCCCACTTCTTCCCATACCTCGGTCTCTGTGTTGAAAGTCAAAGCGTCGGACGGAACATCTAGCTGCATCTCTAAGTTCCCTTCGTTGTCATAACTGATACCGTTCTGGGTTTCAAAAGAAGCTCTCATCCCCATCGGTTCACCTGTCGAAGGATCATTAATCACAGCGTAATCGGTAGCTATATCTCTCTGAGCTTGACCGTATGTATCGGATAGACCTGCGATATCGTTCCAATTGTCCATGTATAGAGAGCCTTCTGATGAGTAATGTGCCATCCTTAGGTCGCTATCGTTTGTTTTGATGGTCCGTGGCGTGAAGACCGAATCGTAACCGGTGACCACATTCGAAACCGCTGACCCTACTGAGTCATGATCGTAAACATAATAATCATATTGGGTGGTCGTGAAGACCCTTACAGATTCTTCCATCCCGATCCTCGTACCTTCTTGATTGAGATCCCAATAGTGTGTTGTGTTCTTGATCCTCCCTTGCATCAGTTTCTCAGCGATCGGGTATAAGGTATCGTTACTATACTTCCATCCTCCAAAACCGCCGGGTACATAGGGGTAATAAGATGAATACATCTGTGGCACGGTCCAATATTGGTACTTGGCTGCTACGGATGCCAACCAACCACCTGTGTAGAAGTGCCACTCCTGATCAGCTGGGTCGCTGTAGAAAGCGTAACCAAGTGCTGTTGCACCTTCCAATTCCATCCTGTTCACCTGGATCCCTACCGATTCGAGCTGGTCTGCAAAGTAATTACCCTCTAGAGTCCGTTCATCTTCTATCCTGATGACACCGTTTATACTCACATTGCTCCAGGTCCCACTGCTTGGCGACCTATACTGCCACAGTGGATCTGCAGATGTTCCTGCGTTCTGTAGTTCACCATGGGAGCCATCAGCAGCTAGGTTATCTTTTGCGTCGTTCATCGCATTATAGATCATGGATTCTGCTTCAGCAAAATCTCCACTTGCGGTTATGCCTAGATCCTCGACTATCGGTCTAAAGTATTCATCATAACCCGGATATTCCTGTCCAAAGCAGTTGAATCTTGCGCTGCCGTAACCTGCGTACATGTCATCTATCATCATCTCCCGGTCTATCAGCCAATTGGTAGCATATCGAACCTCTCTGATACCGAATGGGTTGAACTGCCATTCTCCTCCTACCTGAGTTATCGGTAGGTCAAGTGTTCTGTTATACGCTGGATTCAAAAGTAGATTGTTGTAACCTCCAACACTTTTCCATATCCCTAGCTGGGATTTCCATTCGCTGGAAATGCCCTCGTATCTCTTACCGGTTACACCCTGTATGAATACGTCTAAATCGCCTTCTGCTGTATCTCCGATACCCGTATTTTCTGATGTTCTAACCGTTATTTCTATACTGTCCACATAGTCATAACTGCCTTGTTCAAGAGTATCCTCATCATCGTTCATTTTGACAGAGCTAATATCTTTCTCTGAACCGTCGACGTTGCTCAAATGACTGGCTACAGATCCAACTATACTGAACACTAACACTATCGCTAATACTATCGAAATTATCTTTCGGTAATCCATATTTTCCGCCTACGGAAAGGTGATATGAACGGCGATATATATTATTATCTGTGCCTAGATTTATATCCCTATTTATAGAGAGATCAGATGCTATCAGTTCTTCTATTTCTTCACCTTCAGTTTCTCCGTCAACAGCGGTAATACTTCCTTCAGATCTCCAACGATCCCGAAGTCAGCCATGTCAAAGATAGGTGCGTTCGGGTCCTTGTTCACGGCGATTATGTATTCGGAACCACGTATCCCTACTTTGTGTTGGATCGCCCCTGAAACACCACATACAAAATACAGCTCGGGCGAGATGGTCTTACCGCTCTGACCGACCTGTTTGGATTTCGGCATGACATCTTCTTCTACTATCGGACGACTGCAACCAACCGTCCCTCCTAAAACATCAGCTAGTTCCTGCAAGATCTTGAAATCCTCTTCACCACCGACACCACGTCCGCCTGAAACAACGATGTCCGCTTCCTCGACCGAGATCTCTCCTGTTTCTTCGGGCTCCAGTACCTCAAGTACTTCTGTCTTTATAGCGTCCTTATCCACTTTGACGTGTTCCTCGATCAGCTCAGCTTCTCTATTCTCGTCGGGTTCCATGGGATGCATCACGTGCGGCCTGACAGTAGCCATCTGGGGTCTGGTGTTCGGGCAGATTATATCCGCCATAACGTTGCCTCCGAAAGCGGGTCTGGTCTGCTGCAGAACTTTGTTGCCTTCGACCTCTTCTATAGAAAGACCGGTACAGTCAGCGGTCAATCCCAATCCAAGGTGACCGGCTACCGAGGGTGCCAGGTCTCTTCCGAGATGGGTAGCTCCGTAGATGAAAACACTTGGTTTATATTTCGATATAAGCGTTGTAAGGGCGGTGGTGTAAGCTTCGGTGGTATAATTCTCAAAGACTTCATCATCGATAACATAAACTTTTTCCGCCCCATACGATGCCAGTTCATCTACCAGATCACCGACATCATGACCGATAAGAACTGCACACAACTCTTCACCCAAGTCATCTGCCAGTTCTCTACCTTTACCCAATAACTGTGGTCCCGTCGGCCTGAGCTCGCCTTGATGCTGTTCAGCGAAGACCCAAACACCTTCGTATTCAGAGAAATCCGCCTTCTGAGCCTTCAATACGGGCTCTATAGCATCTACCGGACAAGCGGCAACGCAGGCACCGCATGAGATACATTTTTCTTCCTCAAGCTTCGCGACATCGCCTTCCATGTGGATAGCGTCGGTGGGACATACTTTCACGCACTTCTCACAGCCGATACACTTCTCCTCGTCGATCTCGATCACATTATCCCCTCCTCTTCGAAGTAATCTAGGAGTTTTTTAACCGCGACCTCCGGCTTATCATCGACTATGATACCTTCGCCCTTGGGAGGTGGTGAATAGGTCTTCATCACGACGCTCTCAGAACCATCCAGACCGTATTCCTCTTTGTCACCGCCAAGATCTTCATAGGTCCACTCTTCCAGCGGTTTCTTCTTCGCCTTCATGATATCCCTGATATTCGGGATCTTGGGTTCGAAACCCGGGGTGGGCATACAAGCAACAACGGCCGGTAGCGAGGACTTCATCCTCACGAAACCTTCATCCGTCTCTTTCTTCACTATTATACTGTCTTCATCAACTTCTTCGATATCGGAAACGAAGGTGATCTGCGGGATCCCTAGATGAGCCGCGACTTCCGGACCAACCTGAGCGGTGTTACCGTCGGAAGCTTCCTGACCGGCGAATATGATATCCGTTTCACCGATCTTCTTGATGCCTCTAGCCAGAGTTACAGCGGTGGCCCACGTATCGGCACCTGCGAAAACAAAATCCGTCAGAAGTATCGCACGGTCGGCACCGATGGCCAGGCACTTGTTCAGGGCTTCCTTAGCCTGTGGAGGCCCCATGGACAGCGCGACTATCTCTTCGATATCATCGATATTCTCTTTCAGATCCACGGCGGTGTTCAAAGCGAACTCGTCGAAGGCGTTCAGTATCGACGGGACACCTTCCCTGATTATAGTGCCCGTCTCTTCGTCGACTTCGACCTCAGTGGTATCCGGGACCTGCTTTACCAGAACAACGATCCTCACACGATCACCATCTACTTCGATATCACTTGTAAGGTACGAAATCCTTACCCAGCGTTTCTCTTCCGATGACGATCTTCTGGATGTTGGCTCCGCCCTCTGCACCTACGCAGTAGGACATGACGCCTCTCCATGCGGTCTCGAAGATGTATTCCGAGCTGTATCCCGCGGCTCCGAGCCAGTGCATGGCGTCGTCGGCGGTATCTTTTGCAAGATGTGGTATCTTGTATTTTATCATGGATATCCACTTGGCGATCTCCGTTGGCGTATAGGTGGTGGCCTTACCTTCTCTCTTCAGCCATCCTTCTTCATCGTACCTCTTATCGCACATCCTTGCGACCTTGTCGACCATCAACCTGCTGGCTTCCATCTCGGTGTACCTCTCGACGAACGGGAACTGTATCCCTTCGTATTTCGCAAGCGGTTTACCGAATGTCTTCCGTTCTTTGATGTAATCCGCGGCTTCTTCCAGAACTCTTTGGGTGACACCAACGGCGCTGGAACCTATCATGACCCTTGCAAGGTCGAACCCCTCCATTGTGTAGTAGAAACCTTTTCCCTCTTCACCGAGCATGTATTCTTCAGGTATCCTGACATCTTCCATGATGAATCCAGATGTCGAAAGAGAACCTCTTCCAGCATCGTCGTAGGGTTCCTGCGGATTGACTCCTTCAGCGTCTATCGGTACGAAGAAAGCCGTCATGTTCTTGTGAGGTGCTCCTTCAACCTTGGGTCCCGTTCTCACGTTGACCCAGTATCCTCCACCCATCTTCTGACACTCTTCTACACCGCTGATGAACGTTTTCTCGCCGTTCAGAACCCACTCGTCACCGTCTTTTTCACCTGTTGAAGTGAAGTTAGCAACATCCGACCCTCCGCCGGGTTCCGTAGTTGCGATACCTATGAACTGATCGCCCTGGATCGCGGGTTTAACGTACTTTTCACGAACCTCTTCTGTAGCGTGCCGGTTTATCGTAAAACCCCAACCTGTTTCCACGGCCATGAATCCAGCAGCCGTAGCTATGCTAGGATCGATGTAACCGATGGTCTCAGCGATCACAGCTTGATCTTTCCAAGTGAGTCCCATACCACCTTGTTCTTCTGGAACGGCCCCCATGATCACTCCGAGATCGGCTAATCCTTTCACTATATCTTCCGGGTAGGGATACCCTTCCCGGTTCATCTTTATAACACGGTCTAATGTAAGATTTCTTTCAGCCCAGTCCAATATACTTTCCTTGAAGAGCTTCTGCTCCTCTGTCAATTCCTTATCATCTGATAGTTTAGTTCTGGCCATTATACCACCTATTTATCTCCCTTAAAAGGGAGCTGTGTTTTCGAAAAAGTAGCCCCTATTAGAACTTTTGCAT
>JBNJFO010000020.1:0-15345 GCA_051746905.1 Thermoplasmatota archaeon | reverse complement strand
TCTTTCTTGTTTCGTTATAATCAGCCGGTGCTACGACATTTACATTGGGAAGCACCCTCATAAGAGCGATGTCTTCCAACATCTGGTGAGAAGCTCCGTCTCCCCCTACGGTTATACCCGCATGTGTCGCTACAATTTTGACGTTCAACTGGGGATAAGCTACACTTTGTCTAACTTGATCATAAGCTCTACCCGTGGCAAAGACCGCAAATGTACTTGCAAAAACAGTCTTTCCCGATGCAGCTAAACCAGCCGCGACACCGGTCATGTTTTGCTCCGCGATCCCAGCATTAAAAAATCTTTCGGGGAACTCTGATCCAAAGTCCATTATCCGACACGATCCACAAAGGTCAGCACCGATCACAACGATGTCGTCCCTCTTCCTGCCTAGATCCACAAGGACTTCACCATAGGCATCTCTCTGTTTCGCCATCTCCCACATCACTCTTCACCTCCGAGAGCCTCCATGGCTATCTCAAGCTGTTCGTCGTTAGCTGCTTTACCGTGGAATGCTAAAGATCCTTCCATGAATGGTACTCCTTTCCCCTTTATCGTATGAGCGATTATAAGAGAAGGTTTTCCATGAACTTGTTTAGCTTGATTAACAGTTGAAACTATCTCTTCCATATCATGACCGTCTATCTCAGTAACATCCCAACCGAACGCCTCCCACTTCGAAACTATGGGTTCGATAGAAATCACTTCTTCTGTAGATCCGTCGATCTGGAGCTTATTTCTATCTAGAAATACTATCAGATTGTCTAACTTGCGGTGGCTAGCGAACATCGCTGCCTCCCATATCTGCCCGGACTGCATCTCGCCGTCTCCGCATATTGCAAACACATGGTACGGACCCCTATCTATCTTCGATGAAAGTGACATCCCCGCAGCAATAGATAAACCTTGACCCAATGAGCCGGTAGTAGCATCGATGCCGGGTGTTTTTCTCATATCGGGATGGCCTTGAAGTCTTGAACCTAGCTTTCTCAAAGTCATCAATTCATCTGTAGGAAAATATCCCGATTCAGCTAGAACGCCGTACAAAGCAGGCGCGGCATGACCTTTACTCAGGACGAACCTGTCTCTTTCATCCCAATCAGGATCATCTGGTTTATGGTCCATTATCTCGAAATAGAGTGCTGTCAAAATATCTGTAGATGAAAGCGATCCACCAGGGTGGCCTGACCCTGCTTCGTGTGTGCTTTTCACTATATGAATTCTAACTCTCCTAGCGATCTCTTCTAGTTCCTTTATCCTTGATTCTTCTAGTGCTGGCATTTGATATATTCCCCCGTGGGATGATTATTTTCGGTAATAGGTTTGCTCTTATTATCTTTTTCGGGTTGTGTTTTGAAATCATCACTTTTCAATCCAAGCTTTCCCCTCTTCCAACTTGACTCTACCTTCGGCAAAATCCCCTACAACCTTTGGCAGTAGCTTATGTTCTTCTTCTAGAACCCGTTCCGAGAGACTTTCTATATCGTCATGCGGTTTCACCGGCACACAGACTTGGTCGATGATAGGGCCCATATCGATTTCATTGGTTACAAAGTGTACCGAGCAGCCAGATACTTTCATGCCCGATTCTAAAACTGCTTCGTGGACGTTCTCTCCATAATAACCAGGCCCCCCGAATAAAGGCAGTAAAGCGGGATGGATGTTGATCATCTTTCCATAATATTTATCAACAAAATAGTCGGTGAACATCCGCATGTATCCCGCAAGGACGATCAGATCTGGATCATACTGATCGATCTCGTCTGCTATCTGTCTTTCATGTTCCTCTCTAGCGAGACCCCGGTGATCGATAACCACATGATCGATATCATGCTTCTTGGCTCTCTCTATGCAGTAAGCGTCGGGATTGTTAGTAACAAGAATAGAAATGCGAGCATCGATCTCTCCTGCTTCACCCGCATCTATTATCGATTGAAAATCGGTTCCACTTCCCGAAGCCAAAACAGCGACATCTATCATGATTTCTATTCCGCTATCGAACTAAAGGATAAAAATCATTCGGAGGATGAATACGACACCTTTTTAATATTCCATACACAAAACTTTTTTATATCTTAGTATTACACAGAAACCTGACAGAAGGTTGTTCACCTTGCGGGAATAGCTCAGCCTGGTAGGGCGATAGACTGCTAATCTATTGGTGCTTAGCACCACGCGGGTTCGAGTCCCGCTTCCCGCGCTCTATTCTTATATCTTTTTCTAAGTACTATGCGGGTTCGTGAGCAAAACTTGTTTTTGCGAGCTGTTAGAATATGAACGGTGTGAATATTCTGAATGGAGCCCCGCTTCCCGCGCTCTTTTTCCATACTATTCTCTAAAAAATTTTCATTAAATCAATCTAAAATCACACTGATGATATATTCATATCCCTTTTTCTTTTTCCGTTGACCTTCAAATTTTATATTATTCGAGAATTTATCAGCCCCTATCTCCAAATGTTTCAAAGCGATACCTATATCGATGTGGTTAAGTTTTTCAAGGTCGCCTATCTTTCTAACCATTTTCTTGAACATACCCTTTTTCTCGAGATAAACGTGGATGATGTCACTTTCGTAGAAAAATCTCCATGGCTGACTGTTGAGAGCCGAGGGGGCCATCCTAGCGGCATCTAGGATCTTTCTTATTTCTTTCGGGATGTTTTTGGGTTTATTGATCACTAAATCTTCTAAATCTTTTCGACTTGCAGATCGAGGGTCATCTCTTAGATTACTCTTTTCTGGAACTGAATTACCGAATGCAGCCAAGATTACAGTATTACCCTTGAATTCGAATATATCTTTAAGAAGATCATGTTCTATACCTGAACCTAGCCAACAGCTGCCGATCTCTCTCTGCGTTAGATTGAGGACAGCTTCTTCTACCATGTAACCGATGTTCTCTAGATATCCTTTTTTTTCCTCTGAGACACCGATCAAATAATGAGGTGAATCAACTCTCGCTATCTTTGATTTGATGCCTGAAAATGTCTTCTGGACCCTTTCACCATCTTCGGCTAGTATTATCTTAGAGTCGATATTTTCATGGAGCTTGTTTATGTTATTTATTTTCTCTTTGATCTCATCTAATAACGGCCTCGAAAGTTTCTTCTTAGAATACTTCCTAACTGATTTTCTCTTGTATATAGCTTCGAATTTATCCATGATACTCATCTCTGTATTATTCACATATCTATAAAAGCGTTCGTCCAAACTTTCATCTCCCCGATAAAGTCATCTTCATCTTCTGGTGTGATGAATATCGTCCCACCATACAGGTCTTCCGAATTGTGAGCAAGAATACTTTCTTTCGAGCTGTTAGAATCACTGATTATGACTGGAGAGCTATTGAGATTAGAGCCCCGCGCTCATTTCCTGAACTTCAATATCTTCCTTAGTCCCTTCTTCTTGTAAAGCGAAGGATTGAAAAGAACTACAGCCGTGAACACTTCTAACCTACCGATCCACATCATCAAAGCTAAAAACAATCTGCCCGTATGGGGGACGGCTCTAAAATTATTGGAAGGTCCGACGAGTCCCAAGCCAGGACCTACGTTACCTAATGTCGTAGCAGTAGCAGATATAGCCGAGATCATATCGAAACCGTATCCAACCATCACCAGAGAACCGAAGGCGAAAATCAATAAGTAAGCTATGAAGAACATGGATATGATATTCAGAGTGCCTTCATTAACGACCCTATCCCCCAACCTGACCACTAATACTCTCCTTGGATTGATGAATTCTTTGAATTTCCTCCCAACCATCTTGAATATCAGCAGTATCCTCAACACCTTCATACCACCACCGGTAGAACCGGCTGACCCACCGACGAACATCAGCAATAGAAGGAACATCCTCGCCAGTTCTGGCCATTGGTTGAAATCCACGGTCGCATAACCCGTAGTAGTCATCAAAGCTGAAACCTGGAAGAGAGAGTGTCTGAAACTATCACCGAAGGATGGAAATTTATTATAAACTATGAAAGTGACGATAGTAGCTATGCCGAATATCATGAACAGATAAGCTCTGAACTCAGAATTGTTGAACATCTTTTTGAAATTACCCTCGAAGAATTGATAATGTAAAGAAAAGTTTACACCCGCTACGATCATGAAAAATAAGATTATCCACTGGACTGTCGATGAAAAGTAAGCTATACTGCTCGTGTGTGGTGAGAACCCACCGGTTGCTAAAGTCGTGAATGAATGATAAACAGCGTCATAGGGTTTTACGCCAGCTCCCAACAATAAAATTACTTCGCTGAGGGTTAACAACCCGTAGATATACCAAAGTATCTTTGCAGTCTCTTTTATCTTTGGTTTCAATCTCGTTATAGACGGTCCAGGAGCTTCTGCCTCTAACAAACTCAGTCCGCCGCTGCTCAGTTTACTCAATATAGCTACGGACAGAACGATGACTCCCATACCTCCCATCCACTGTAGGAGTCCTCTCCACAGTAATACGCTCTTCGGATGCTGTTCTAGAGGGTATGGTAATACCGTAGCGCCAGTAGTCGTCATCCCCGACATCGCTTCGAAAAAACCATCGATAGGTGAAGTCAAAACACCGCTCAATAAAAAAGGTATAGAAGAGAGTAAAGCCAACATCAACCAGCTCACGCTGACGATGACAATCGCTTCGTTGTGATAGAAATCTTTAGCTTTTCCAAAAGCTTCGAACGGATAACCCAATGTGATGGTAAAAGCAGCCATGAATAGAAATATCAACACGTTAACAGGTAAAAAACCAAAGGCCATCGGTCCTTCTTGATATATTATCGCAGGCAATACAGGAACGAAGAATGCGAAACCGAACAACTTCAAGATGCCTCCAAGGTTACCGATGACCACCTTCCATCTCATCTAAAATAACTCCTCCACATTAGCTATCTCTGACTGCTCTACAAATATGATAACATGATCTCCTTCTTTAAACTCAACATTTCCACCGGGTATCAAAGTTCTATTTCCCCTTTTGATAGCTCCGACTATGGTTTTTACAGGTAAGTCACAGTCTTTCAATTTTTTACCGTTCACCAACGAATATTCAGATACCATCATCTCTAAAATATATAGATCTCCACCGTGTATCGATATCGCTTTCAAAGGATTCAGTTCTTTGGCTATCCTCAACATAGTCTTCGCTGTCTGTAGCTCCGGTGAAGCTGCAAGATCTATCCCGACGGTTTCTATCAACGATTTCAATCCCAATTCACGGACGATAGCTACAGTCTTCTCGACACCATAAACTTTAGCCAATAACGAAACTAACACATTGTACTCTTCAGAACGTGTCATCGCTCCCAATGCATCCACACGTAATATCCCTTCCTCGATAAGCACTTTTTTATCTCTAGCATCTCCCTGCACAACTTCTACTTTCTTCAATTCTTCTGCTGCCTTCCTACACCTTTTAGCTGATTCATCCATCAATTTGACTGATATGCCTCTTTTGTCGAGCATCTTTGATACGTTTATACCGATGCTTGTAGCTCCGATTATGAGAACTCTGTTGACGTTCGCCCTCTGTTTCCCGACGAGTTTTATCATCTTTTTCTCTGATCTTTTACTACCAACCATGGCTATCAGGTTGTCGTTCTTCTTCAAAACATCGTCCCCGTGAGGAACGAGTACTTTACTCCCACGTATTATAGCTCCCAGATTCACATCTGGCGGAAATTTGATAGAAGATATCTTTTTTCCATCGATCCTTGAATCCTCTAGAACTTTGAACTCTACAACGTTTATCTTGCCGCCAAGAGCTAGATTTCTATCGATAGCTGAAGGTACGCTGATGATATTTGCTATCTTCTTTGCGATTATCAGTTCTGGAGATACTGCGTAATCTACACCTATCTGTGAAAACCGTTGAGAGATCGGTTTAGATATGTATTCTAACCCATTTATCCTAGCGATGGTCTTACATCCGGCCGACTTCGCCATGGAACAAGTAACTAGATTTGTCTCGTTCTCATTCGTAACCGAGAAAAAATATCCTGCTGAAGCGATATCTAGAGATTTCAAAAGCTCTGGTCGAGCTCCGTTACCCTTTATGACTTTCACATCTAGAGCCCTAACTTTCCTGCAGGCCTTTTCGCTTTTATCGACTATGATCACATCGTGTCCTTTCCTGCGGATGGATTCAGCAAGCTCGTAACCCACTTCTCCAGCACCGATGATTATTACCTTCATTTTTTCACGAGCTGATTACCGTATGAGGATTACCTATAATAAATTATCCAAAAAATTTTTGTTCAAGAAGCTCTGGTGTTTTCTTAGCGTGACATTTTTCTCTTCGCTCGTCTTCAGCTTTCTCAGGTCATCTTTCCTTAATTTTATTTTATCTTCATCCATCAGTTCATCGGAAAATAACGAAACCAATATATCTTTATTGTCAGAGCTCACTACGACAAGGTCGCCTTCATCTACTTCCAACTGTTCTAAAATATCTTTATTAACCCTGGCTCTTCCACCGAATTGAACGGGACTCCCCACTGTTTGAAGCGTTACCTCAGTTAACATTCTTGCATCCTTATTTAAAGATTAAGAAAGGTCAATAAGTAATTTTTCATAAAATAACATACTCTATCGATCTTCTCAAAAATATCAAAAACATTCGAAATTTTATTATGTGAGGTCTTGTTGGAGATGGTAGATGAATATAATAAATAAAGGTACGGATAAGAAGATCATAACTCTTTTTATCATATTGATAGTCATAGCATCAATATTTTCTTACAATCTTATCGTCAATACCATCCAATATACTAAGATCTTGGAAACTGAAGCTAACTTCGATCTAAAGATAACTGAATTCGATGTTGATGATAATATCGTAGAAGTCGAAGATGGTGAATGGGAGGGTAAAGTTTGGTTCAATACCTCAGTAAAAGTATGGAACAATGGATCAACCCCTATCACCGTCAATCAGATATGGTTCGATATATATCTAAATGAAGTCAACCCCAAGAGTTACGTGAGCAGTAAAGGAAGCAAACTATACATGGTTCAAGGTGTCATCCAGTTGAAGCCCGGGGAGTCTGTCACTTACGACTTAGAACCTGCAACCGCTAATATCTCTGATCATTATTATATTCAAAATAATCTTAACAAGAATAATCCCTCTTGGAATTGGATAGTGGTGGGTGGAAAAGCCAAGATGATATTTCCCGAATTTTCCGAAGAGGATTGGGAATACGAATCAAGCATAAATTTCGGATCTGCCTTTTTCATGAGAAGATTGGAGGTGGAGGGATGAAGGGAAAATCAGGCAAAAATAAATATTATCTTGAGTTGGCCTTATTACCGATGTTGGCGGCTTTGATAAATACTACCATCGGTAACGAATACATCCTTTCTCTAAATGGATTTATATCAAAACCTTTGATCTCTGGAGGCGGTTTTTACAGTGAATACATGGTGGGTTACAGATATTTCCTCTTGATAACCCCTCTTTTAACAGCGGCTATAGTGGCTATCATCCTGTCTAGATACACATTCATCAGCGTTTTCATAGGTATATTCCTGGGAGCTATAGAGACTGTGATCATTTCATTCTTATTTCTAGCTTTTATCCCTCAGTTGTTGGGAGATATAACAATTTTAGCTGCAACTCTGGTGTATTCAAAGGAGATAATGCTTTTCATAGTATTCCCGGTATTCCCATTCAGTTTCGCGGGAGGCCTTATCGGTGCTGTAATAGGTGACCGTTACATATTCCAAGAAACCAAGAAGGAAAAGAAGGAATTCAAGGAAGAAGTAGATGAATGGGTCGATTTCCTCTCCGAGAGAGTGAAGGAAAAAGAAGACAAGTCAGAAGAAGAGTTGAGCGGTAGGTTTGAGGATGAATCTAGGAAGGAAATGATCGATAATTGAATACTGATCAAAGATCAATGTTCTGGGAAATTTCCGTCTAAATATTTTTTCGAGGCCTCTACACAGGTGGATTCATCTACCTTGTTGTCTATCTCAGGTTCCATCAATATCTTCTCGATATAATGAACTAAATCTACTATACTTTTAGAGAAATCCCATGGATCGATATAACCTATCCTCAACCTTCCACCTTCCTCGGGAGGTGCTATGTTAGGATGGAAAATATCTGAATTCCAGTTGATCTCGGGTGCTGTGTATGGATATTCTCTTCCCAATATAACCTCGAACTCATGCTTGAAGGAAAGACCGATATCATCACCTACTTTTATGGGGCCTGAGGTTTTTAACTGCACCCGAATTTTGACCCCGTCCTCATCCCATGCAGCATCGATATCTAGATCAGAGTTTTTCAATCCGTCTATCTCGTTTTCTATCCTGTTCTTCCATAACCTTTTAGGCATCTTTTTGATATCTGATACTTTTTTTAAGGTCAGCTTATCTCCATCTTCTATATCTATTTTTGACCAAGAATCCCTTCTATCGATCTTGTCACCCCCCCTAATCATAACATATTCACCATCCAAAGACCAGTAAGATTTTGCACTGTTTATAGTCTTGATAACTTTCGTTTCTGGATCTGTTTCCACTACGATACTTTCCCCTAGCTCGGGCTCAGAGATATTCAATCTCAATACCATGGATTGGGGAAATAGTTCGATTAAAAAAGTTTTTGGTATTCATCTATCACCGATACGGAATAGAATTTAATACTACCCGAAAATTATATATCATAACGTTGGAGTGGGGTAAATCCAAAATCCTTTTTGGATTCAAACGAAAAAAAACCCTTATATATTTATACAATATGGATAATAGCACAAACAGGATATACAGACCCTATATCTGAAGTTTCAGGGTTTTATCCGGAGATGGAAAATTGGCGGGAAAATATCTCAAGGCAAGAAAGCTTGCAAAAGAAATGGAGGAAAAGGCGAAGAAGACCGCTGAGAAGAAGAAAGAGGTTGAGAAAGGTCTAGAGGAAGCCGTGAATCTCCTTGAGATGTCCGAAGATATCGGGACTGATGTGAGTGGTGTTGAAGAGATAATCGACGAAGGTAGAGATCTTCTTGAAGAGAAAGAATTTGATGAAGCATTCGAGAAAGTAGAAGAAGCTGTAGAAGAACTTAGAAAAGCCAATGCATCCATGGTCGATGAGTTGATAGGTTCTGTTGAAAATATCCATAATATGATAGGCGATGAGGGGAAATACGAAGAATCTCTGAAGAAGATCGAGAATACTAAAGAATTGAAAAGCGAAGATGACTACAATGAAGCACTCAACACCGCTAAAGAAGCTTTAGATCTGGCTCAACTAGAACTTCAGGGTTCTCTTACCGACGAGTTTTCAAATATAGAATCGATGATAATCACCGTAGAAAGTAGAGGTGGAGAAACCGAAGATGTTGAGGAACTGGTTTCCGAGGCAAAATCATCTATGGGTGAGGACGATTTTGAGAAGAGTTATGAATTGGTCAACGAAGCTAAAGAAAAATTGAGTAACGAACTCGAAGAGTTCATAGATGATAACCTTAAGAGTCTAGAAAATCAGATCCAATTGATCAGGAACAGCGGAGAGGAGACAGGTGATGTTGAGGACCTGATGAGTAAGATCAAGACCCATTCTAAGAACGAAGATTACGATAAAGCTCTAGAAACGATCAATAATGTAAAAGACAAATTGAACGAAGGGATGGAAGAAGTCGTTGCAAGTAAAATAGATGAATTGGCTGATGAGATCAATGATACTCAAGATCTCGGTGCAGATATACAAGAATTAGAACGTAAACTATCAACTATCAAAGACCTTCAAAGTGATAGACAATACAGCGATGCTTATGAAGAACTAGAGAATGCTTTTGATGAGATCGAAGAGGCGAAATTCAACATCGTTTTAAAGACTATAGCCGAATCTCGAGATAATTTCATCAAGGCGAAGGAGATCGGGACGGATATATCCGAACCTATGCAGATGCTCAACAAGGCCCGGGATTCACTAAAAGAAGGGGATCACTGGGGAGCTTTAGAATTTGCAGAGGAGGGACGTAAAAAGGTCAAGGAACTCGTAGGCGAGCATGAAGAGATAGAAAGGAGTATCAAAGAATATAAACAAAAACTCAACAAACTTGAGAAGGTCGGGATCGATCTAGAAGAGGCAGATGAGAAGGTGGGATCTGCTGAAGAAGCTTTAGCCGATAAAGATTATGAATTGGCTCACCAGAGATTAGAAGAATTGGAGGAATATATCGGTAAAGTAGGCTACGAGAAGGTCATGGAACTGGTCGAAGAATTAGAGATGAATGTACTGATAGCGGAAGAGATCGGTTTCGAAACGGATGAATACACTGAAAAATTGGAGAACGCTATCGCAAACACTAAATCAGGTGAATATGCGGAAGCCGGAAAGATAGCCCTTGAAAACACCAATGACCTACAAGAGATGATAGATGAAGAACTCCACAACAAATTAGATAATGTTAGAGGTATCATCGAAAAGATAAGGGGGGAAACTACAGATGAGGAGGACATCGCAGATATAGAAAAAGTCGAGTCTATAATAGCTGAAGGTGAAGAAGACCTTGAAGGTGGACATTATAAAGATGCGTTCGATGAATTGACGAAGGCTTCTGAAGAACTCAAAAATTGGCATGTGGGAGAAGCAGAAGAGAATATCACAAAGGCGACAGAACTTATTGAATTGATCGAAGATCTAGAAGTCGAAGAGATCGATATTGAAGATTACAAAGGTAAGTTGGAAGAAGCAGAGATGTCTTTGAGTTCTGATGATTTTTCTGAAGCTGTCAGTAAAGCTAATGATATTATAAAGGAACTCAACAAAAAACTCAGGATAACCGCTGAAGATCACTTCGCTGACGCTAAGATGGAGGTCGTCAAAGCTAAAAAGGCCGGCGTAGAGATAGATAAGCTCCGTAAAAAATTGATAGAATGTAAGAAGAAGACAAGGAAGGAAGAGTATGTTGATGCCATCAAGATCTCACTGAAAGTTGAAAGCAGAGCCAAAAAGGTCAGAGAAAAGAGACAGAGTGCTTACAATCTTATATCCAATCTTTCGTCAGAGTTGACACAAAAGACCAAGGAGGGTCTTATCAAAAATATCAAGCCCGCTAAGGAGATCTTGTTGAAGGCGAAAGACAGCTTCCAGAGCCGGGATTATACACAAGCTGAAACACTGGCAGAGCAGGCTAAAGATAAGATAAAAGAATTGGAAGGCCAAGGCAGGTACAAAAAAGACATAAAGGATATCGAGAAAGTAATTTCTAAAGCAGATAATCTCGGTGTAGAAACTGAGGATTTCAAGAACAGACTGGACGAAGCTTCGGATGCCGCAAAAAATGGCGATTTCAAAAGGTCTAAAGAGATACTCGACGAAATCAGGGAAGGTTTACATGATGCGATGAGAGAACATGTGAGACCAAAATTATCCAAAGCTAAGAATATCTTAAATTCTGCCAAAGAGATCGGTATCGATGTATCAGAACCGGAAGAATTGTGGGAGGAAGCGCAGACACTTTTAGAAGATGGCAAATATAAAGAGGCGATAGAGAACATAAATGAATGCCAGAGGAAGATAGACGATATCAGAAATAAGAGCAAAAAAGCTGCTAAAGAGGTAAAACAAGCTAAGGACAGGATAGAAGAAGCAAAAGACCTGCACGCGGATGTAGATAAATCGCAGGAGATTGTGAACAACGCTTTAGAGTCTCTCAAGAAAGACCAATATGAAAAAGCGATAAAAGAAGCACAATCCGCCTTACAGAATATCGAAAAAGCTGAAAAACAAAGGGTAGACAAGATATTATCTAATTTCAAAAGGAAGATCTCAGAAGCAAAAAAGGAAGGGGTAAACACCGCATTAGCTGATAACCTGATGAAAAGGGCAGAGAAGGCCATGGACAATGGAAAATACAAAGAATCTATCAATCTAGGTATGCAGAGTGAAGGTGAACTGGAGAGGATCGAACTACAACAGGATATCGCTAAAAGGAGCATATCAACGACCAATAAAAAATTAAAGGACGCCAAGGAGAGAGGTATCAAAGTAAAAGAACCAGAAAACCTGTTAGACCAGGCAAAGAAAGCATACAAAGGTGGGTTTTACGTAAAAGCCTTCGATAATGCGGTAAAAAGCGGTGATAAGCTAAACCAATACGTCAAAACATATGATGAAACCGATGACATATTGAATTTCGTTGGGAAAGTGACAGACAATGCAGAAAAACTAGGTATCGATGTAGAAGATATCCGGAGCGATTTAAAAGGTGTTAAAAGGACTTTCGAAAATGGGAGATACGAAAAAGCCTACAGCGGTGCAACAAGACTTGAAAAATCACTTTCAGATCTAGAAAGATCCATATCTGAAAAGGTTGAAGACCTAGAAAATAAGGTCGACTCGATAGCCGACCGCGGTGGAGAGGTTGAAAAAGCTCAGGATAAATTAAAGAAAGCGAAAGCGACTTTCAACGTGGGTGGATTGTTGGAAGCCTTCGAACTGATCTCTGAAGTGAGGGAAGATATAGGTGAAGAGGATAGAGATAAATTCGAAGAATATCGGGTCGAAACCATCAACCTTATAGAAAAGGCAAAGAAGTTCGGTGCCTCGGTGGGTGACGCACAAAATATCATAAAAGAAGCAAAAGATCTGGAAGGGACCGATATAAAGGAAGCAAAAGAAAAAGCTAAGAAAGCTTTAGATAAAGTGGAAGAATCTTTAGAACCTTACAGCCCCAATATCGAAGTCGAACTAGAAGGTAAGATAAGGCCGGACACTTGGAACAAGGTCGAGATAAAATTGAAGAACACCGGAAAGGGTGTAGCTAAAGAACCGAAACTGTCATTCGATGGTGCTAAATCTAAAGAATTCGAACTCCCGACCATGTTGAAAGGCGGAGAGGATATCGAAGTAGAAACTGAAATTGAACCTGTGGATGATCTAGTCAAGGTCAGTGCATCCGGAACTAGGATATTCGATGAAAAAGAGATGGGTTGTGAGATAGAGATCGAACCATCTCGTGGGGAATTTGTGGTCAAAAAAGCCCAGGAAGAAGGTAAATGTAATATCTGTTCTGGTAAGATAAAGAAAGGTCTCGAGATCATCGAATGTGAATGCGGTGAAATATACCATAAACCGTGTGGTGAGCGAGAGGGAAAGTGTCCAGAATGCGGTACTGTGTTCAAGAAGGAAGAGAAGAAAAAAGAGAAAAAGAAGAAGACTTCGAAGAGAGTCGCACTCAAGATCTGAGGGGCATCTCATGACTATATTGATACACACCTGCTGTGCTCCATGTTTGACTTATACAGCAGAAAAACTGGGTAAAGATGATGAAATAACTGCTTTTTGGTTCAATCCAAATATTCATCCTTTTAAAGAATATGAAAGAAGATTGAAAGCTCTAAAAAAATACCAGGAGGAAACCGGGATAGATGTCATATACAAAGATGTGTATCCTTTAAAAGAATTCTTGGAAGGCGCTTTGAGAACTGATCCAAGATGTGAATTTTGTTATAGATGGAGATTAGAAGAGACCGCAAAGATGGCAAAGAGGAGAGGTTTCGATTCCTTCACAACGACCCTTGGCATCTCACCATATCAAGATCACGATATGATCAAAAAGATAGGTGGCGAGGTAGGTGAAAAACACGGTGTAAAATTCTTATACGTCGACTTAAGGGACGGATTTTACGAAAGCCACGAGATGGCTAAAGATATGGATCTGTATATGCAGGGCTACTGTGGATGCATATTCAGTGAAAAAGATAGGTACGAAAAAAAGGTTGATAGATGATTGAGTATTATTCGTCTTCCCTGTAATATCTTCCTTCTCCGCCTCTTTCAAGTATCCTTTCAACAGCTTCTTTTGCTTGTTCCCTAAAAACTGATTCGGCGTCTTTATACTCACTCGATCTTATGTCAACACTGTATTTCGGTGCTGCGACGTAGTTCACTTCGACCTTAGATGTTTCTGTATCCTCGAATGCATTTAACGCGTATTTTATATCCTCCAGTCCATTACGTTCTGTAGAAGATATATCAACATACCCTGTAATGCTCACATATGGTGGAGATATATTTTCCTCAGCTGTATTGACGAATTCATCGACCCATTCTCCTTCAAATCCTTTCTTTTTCAATATATCCTTATCTATGGTCACTTCTTCAAAAGCTTTGTATAGACTGTCGAATTCTTCTATCAGGTCGACTGCGAATTCATCGTAACACTCTTCTAAAGTCAAGCCTAATTTCTCTCCCACCATCGTAAGTAGTTTTTCAGCTTTCTGTTGATTCTTCCAGGCCTGGATCTTTTCTCTCTTTTGATGTTCATTTACCTGTTTCAGAGACAAGTCTATATGGCCTTTATTTTTATCTATCCTCAAAACCTTGCAGACCCTCTTTTGCCCCTCTCTTATGTGGTCTCGTATCCTTTTTACCCATCCTGAAGATATCTCAGAGATATGGATAAATCCCTCTTTATCGCCATACTCCTCAAGCTCCAAGAAGGCTCCGAAATCCTTAACGGTCTTAACTTTACCGATAACTAATTCCCCTTCGCTGGGCCAATCATAGTCCACTTCACTTTCGGCCATCATTCGACCTCTTCGATGACTTCACCTTTGTATCGAGAAAAGCCTCCAGTCGGCTCCGCTAATATCGCACCACAAACGTCACAGCTGACAGTCGATGAAACTCGGTAGAATGTTACCTGTTCGTTTTCACAATCTTTACATTTAACCCTGACGAATGATGCTTTTTTTTCCTTATCTTGTTCTCCCATAATGATCTTACTCCTTGAATTCGAAACGCCTGGATCTCTTTCCTTTCTTCTGCCACGTTTTACCGCATTCGGTACAGGTGTACTTTAGATAAACTCTCTTGACCGGTTTACCGGCACCTGATGGCTTGGACCATGGGAAACCACCATAACCTGATGTTACTCTCCTGAATCTCCTCTGGCCTTTACGAAGTTCGCTACCGGGTCTGTTCTTACCCTTAGATAACTCCATCGTCGTATGGGTGTCGCAGTTCGGACAATAGTCTTTGATTTTTCTAGGTTTCTTCATACTGATACGCCTCATTACAGTTTTCCCTATTAAAGTCTTACCCCAATCAGTACCAATCGACTTCTATCTTATTGAGCTGCTCAGTAACTCTTTTTTTGATACTTTTGGGTGAAGGGTATTCTATGGTCAACTCTCCCTTATCTAAATACTTTTTTATCATCGGTTCCATCTTCTCTCCGCATCCGCACACGGGTTCTTCTTTATCGTTCCATTTTCTCATCTCGTAGGAGAAACACTCTGGGCATCTGTAAACCTGCTTCTTACCGCTGTATTTACCTCTCTTTGCTACGGGTTTTCCTTCTTTTTCTACAATATCCATAGCATAATTGACCGTTCTTGCG
>JBNJFO010000019.1:0-15821 GCA_051746905.1 Thermoplasmatota archaeon | reverse complement strand
GCACGGGTTGAGGGCCGGGACCGAGAACGTTCCAGGTCTCGTGGGGTTGGGTGAAGCGTGCAGGATCGCTGAAGAGGATATGGGCGACTACATCCCCGAGATGAAAAGGTTGAGGGACAAACTCATAAGAGGTATCGATGAAAAGATCGAGAAATCATACCTCAACGGCCACCCAACAAAGAGGCTGGTCAACAACGTGAATTTCTCATTCGAAGCTGTAGAGGGAGAATCGATACTGCTCCAGATGGATTCTAGGGGCATAGAGGCATCAACCGGTTCCGCCTGCTCATCGAAGGAACTGGAACCATCCCAGGCTATACTAGCGTTGGGTAGGGACGAAGAACTGGCCCACAGTTCGATAAGGTTGACTCTGGGAAAATATACGGAAGAGGAACATGTAGATAAGGTCCTGGAAGTCCTTCCCGATATCATATCCAATCTGAGAGCCATGTCACCACTGTGGGAAGGAAACTGAACATGTTCGAGATAAAACACCGTGACGGCCTGGCGAGGATTGGTGAATTCCACACCCCTCACGGCGTAGTGGAAACTCCGAATATAATGCCGGTTATCAACCCTAACTTGGAATTGATATCACCCAGAACACTGAAAGAGAAGTTCGGGACCCAGATATTGATCACGAATTCGTATGTGATCTATAAGAACGCAGACCTGAGGGAAAAAGCGCTGAAAGATGGACTCCATTCGCTGCTGGATTTCGACGCACCGATAATGACGGATTCAGGCACTTTTCAATCACACGTTTACGGTGAGATCGACATGGATCCGGTGGAAATATTGGAGTTTCAGAAGAACATCGGCTCCGATATCTCCACGATCCTGGATAGGTTCACGGAGCCCGACGATGACTTAGAGATTGTAGAGGAGAAAACAGACGATACCATCGAGAGAGCGAAACAGGCTATGGAGAAGTTCGGTGGCCAAGAAGGGCACATAGCTCTACCGATCCAGGGCTCTATATACCCAGAGATCAGAAAAAGATGTGCCAGCGAACTTTCCGATCTGAGCGGCACTTTCTATCCCATCGGAGGAGTGGTCCCTCTGCTCGAGGATTATCGATATTCGGAACTCGCTGAAGTGATCATCTATTCGAAGATCGGGTTGAAAGGCAGAGGTCCAGTCCATCTTTTCGGTGCGGGACATCCCATGATATATCCTCTGGCGGTATTGTTGGGATGTGACCTTTTCGATTCTAGTTCTTATATCAAGTACGCTAGACGGGGAGATTTCATGTATCCCTCTGGCACCAAGAAGATAGAGAATATCGAACATCTTTCATGTCTATGCCCGGTGTGCAGAGAACACACAATCGATGAACTCAGGGATATGGAGAAAGAAAAACGGACTAAGTTGATAGCCGAACACAACCTTTGGGTGAGCTACAACGAGATCGAGAGGATAAAACAGGCGATAAAAGAAGAGAGTCTGTGGGAGTTGGTGGAGAAAAGAGCTTCTTCACACCCCATGCTGTTGGAAGCTCTGGACGAAGTCTATAATAGCTGGAGGTGGCTTGAAGAATACGAACCACGGAGCAGGAGGGGCGCGGTCTTCTACACGGGAGAGAGAACTCTGAAAAGACCGGTCATCCAAAGGATCCAGGAGTGGATAATGGAGGAATACGATCCACCTCAGGAAGGCCCAACGGTATATTTTGATATGGATGAAAGTAAGAAGCCTTACAACAGATACCTACGGAGTGAATTATCTTCTCTACTTCCAGACCACACTGTAGATCTCTTGGTTTCGACTCCCATCGGTCCGGTCCCTCTAGAACTTGACGAGACCTATCCTGTAGCACAATCACTTTTCCCAAAAAACATCACCAGCGAGATATCGATAATGGATTACCTCGATGTGAAAGATATCGCAGACCTGGTTGTGTGGGCCGGAGAGGAAACCCTAGCTACTTTACAAAAAGAGCAAGGGATGACCCTGGACGAGATGAGAGTTAAAACAGTCGCAGATTACCAGTTCTTCAAAGGAGCCGGCGATCTGTTCACCCACGGGGAATTGAGTTACGTGAAGAATCGAAAAGGCAGGATCAGGAACGTGATGCTGGACGATGATCATATACTATCTTTAAGGCACTTCGACGGTCTTTTCACTTTGAAAGAAAAGGGTGCGGAAATACTGATGGATAACACAGAGCCACCGAGGATGCGGGTTATAGTGGACGATGATAGCGCGGAATTCAACAGAGAGGGAAAGAACGTGTTCTCAAAGTTCGTTTTAGAAGTTGATGAAAATCTTAGGCCGGGAGATGAATGTTTGATAGTCGATAAAGATGATGAGCTAGTAGCTATCGGAAGACTATTTTTAAACAAAAATGAGATAAGATCTTTTGAAAAGGGTCTAGCGGTCAGAACACGTGAAGGTCTAGGATGATGGGATAATCAGTTTCTCTCTTCTTCATCTTCACTTTCTTCTTCAACATCCTCTCTCCACTGGATGTAATGATCGTGGTGTTCGATCTCGACCCTGTGTAGTTCTATCTTTCCTTCCTCTTCATCAGAAGGTGATAGGTCTTCTCCGGATCTTCTTACCGGGCTCCAGAATGTAGCTCCGCAATCTAAGCATTCTCGGTCGAATTTATCTACAGGCGTACCACATTCCGGGCATTCGAATTCTTTCTTCTCGATTATGAAAGCTTCGCCGCAATCTGGACACTCATCCGCATCTTTAGATACGATCGTATCACAGACTGGACATGCAAAAGCATCGTCCTCGAATTCCGCGTTACATTCTGGACAAACAGCTGTCTCTTCATCCACGTGGGCGCCACATCTCGGACATTCGAAATCCTTCTGCCGTTGGCTCTCCCTAACTTTGAACTCCATGTTCTTCCTCGTCTTCGAATGAGTTATCATAAGATAGATAATCGCTATAAAAAAGCCCACTATAACGACTATGAACGGGATAAATATTGGTTGAATGGGTAAAGGTAGAGACGGTATAGACATTTTATAAATGATTTTCTGATTTGTATTTAATACTTATGTACATTCACTCACCAATCAGTCGCAGTCTCTCATGATGAAGTCACCGATCTTGTCTCTAGCTTCTTCCCTCTTCTGCTGGTGCTTGGATAGGAACGAGTTTATCTTCTCGATGAGCATCTGTTTGCACTCTCCGCACAAAATGTTCCCGCTCCTGCACCTCTTGTTTATATCTTCGATCTTGGAGTCATCCTCTTCAAAGATGAAATATCTATAGTTCTGGACAGCGCAGATATCCGGATTGCCGCCTTCTTCTCTCTGCTCCTGGGCGGAGATCTTGCCACCGGTGAATGCCTCGTTTATCTTGGCTCTCACCTGTTTCTCATCGTCGGTCGTGAATATCGTGGTCTTCGGCTGGCTGGCCGACATCTTACCGCTGCCATCCAGCGACGGGGCTAATTTGTTATGAAGGAGTGCCGGCTTATAATACCCGATGGTCTCGGCGATATCTCTGGTAACCCTGAAGTGAGCGTCCTGGTCGATACCGCATGGGATGACAACAGGAATCTTCTCACCCTCTATCTCTGTTGGTAAGAAACACGGAGCGGATTGAATCGCAGTGTAGAATATACTGCCCACGTTGGTCGAGTTATCGAATCCGAAGACCGCCTTCACATTGGAGAAGTTGATCCTCTTGGCCGCCTTCAGCGCCAGCGGGTAGAGATTGTGGATATATTCCGTATCTATCAGGATATGAGTCTTCTCTGGATCGAATCCGAGTGCGATTATGTCCAGCATGTTCTCCATGGCGAAAGAATGTGTTTCATCGAGTGTTTTATCGAAATTGAACAGGAATTTCTCGTCATCGGTCAGCTGGAAATATAAGTCAACATCCAGTTTCTCCTGCATCCACCTGGCGAAGATCCAAGGCATCAGGTGACCCACGTGTGTGTGTCCTGACGGACCGCGTCCGGTGTACATGGCTACTTTGTTCCCTTTCTCGTATTCATCCAGGATCCAGTTGAAATCCCTGTGGGAGTAGAAGATCTTCCTCCGCAGCATGAAGTGGACTTCCCCTGCTACCTTCTTGATCCTCCTTACAAGCTCTTCATCTATCTCGTCGGTGCCGAACTTCTCTATCAATTCATCGTAATTGATGTTCCCCTCGACTTCCCAGGGGGTGATTATGTAATCTTCTGGCATTTGACTCCTATGCGTATTAGATTTAGTTTTATAAAAACTCTGCCCACTTTCACGTATCTCCCCCTGTGAAGATATTATTTATACTGACTTTTTTACCATGATGATGAATAAAAAGGCGCATCTGTTCGGAGGAATGGTTTTCTTCTTCTTAGGTATACTTTTGATAGTTTGTGTTAGAAATTTGAGTTTACCTACCGCAGACCTGGTGATTTCCTTTTTTGAAAAGAGCGCTCTTATCGGATCGGCGCTCGGTTTTGCAGCAGTCATTTTCGGAGCGGTTTTACCGGATATATTGGACCCGCCTTTTTCTAGAAAACACCGCAGGTTCGCACACAGCAAAGTCTTGTTCGTTATAATGCTAATTCTTTATATGGTAACGCTTTTTTCCATAACCTATAGATCCATGAACGATGAACTCGGGATATGGGCGATCCATTTCTTCCTGTTGGGCTATCTATCTCACCTGATACTGGATTCGTTCACACCCGCTGGACTATGGTAATAGATCAGGCTTTTCTACAGAGCTAAAGCTCGATAATAGCTGATTATCAAGATCAAATAAAATAAAAATCAACACATATACGCAGACCTGTCTAATGACCAGTTCAAGATGTACACTATAGTCCAGACGTTTAGTAACCGTGGGCTGAATACGTCGCCGAAGCTTCGTACTTACACCCCGGTTCTATCTAGCCCGTCTTCTACGGGAGTCTTCAGATACCTCTTTTCAGGGAGGGCTTCAGGCTTAGATGCTTTCAGCCTTTATCCCTTACAGCGTGGCTACCCAGCGGTGCCCTTCCGGACAACTGGTAAACTAGTGGCTGCGAAGCCCTGTTCCTCTCGTACTGGGGGCCCCTTCCCCTCAGGTATCATCACACTCCTACTAAAAAGAAACCAACCTGGCTCACGACGGTCTAAACCCAGCTCACGACCCCTTTTAATGGGCGAACAACCCCACCCTTGCCAGCTGCTGCACCAGCAGGATAGAGGGAGCCGACGTCGAAGTAGCAAGCCTCCTGGTCGATATGGACTCTTGCAGGAGACAACACAGTTATCCCTGGGGTAACTTTTCTGTTATCCCTGGGCCCCATAAATGAGCCTCAGGGGTTCGCTATGCCTTACTTTCGTATCTTGGTCTGTTATTGTGCCAAACCAAGTCAAGCCAGCTTTTACCATTGTATTCTACGGCGGAGTTCTGACCCGCCTGAGCTGACCATTGGACGCCCTTGTTATTGTTTCGAGGGTGTGGCGCCCCACCCAAACTGCCCGTCTATCGATGTTCCACCGAAGCGGTTAGGGACACGACTTCAAAAGGGTAGTGTTTCATTGGCGACTCGGCGACAAGCTTGTGCTTGCACCTGTGTAACGTCTCCTACCTACACTGCACATTTGAGATCATGTCTCAACGACAGATTGCAGTCAAGCTCCACAGGGTCTTCTCTTTCAAGTAGGAGGTACTGGACTATGCGCCAGTAAGTCATTTTCACCGGATTCCAGGTAGGGACAGTAGATCCCTCGTTGATCCTTCATGCAAGCCGCCAATTAAGCGGCAAGGTATTACGCTACCTTAAGAGAGTCATAGTTACTCCCGCCGTTTATCGGTCCTTCCTTCCATTGTAATGGAGATTCAGATACCGACACTGGGCAGAATTAAACGGCAATACAAATCCTTTCGGACTAGCTGCCATCTAAGTTTTTATTAAACAGTCGGGGATCCCGAGTTATTGCAACCAGCCATTCTCATGACTGGCACCCCTTATTCCGAAGTTACGGGGCTAATTTGCCGAATTCCCTCACCTGGATTGCTCCGATACGCCTTGCCTTTCTAAGGCAGGGACACCTGAGTCAGTTCTCGGTACGGTCTCTAGTGTTGTAACCAATCCGGTTTTCACTGGCACTAGGAATCATCCGAAGCGGACTACGTCCGCCCTATCGCGCATTGCTTCGGTTCTCACCATTACGGTTCTCCCCGAAATGCTACGCTTCGACAAACAGGAACGTCTGTTCGAACTATCCCGATGCGTCACGGATTGGACAAAGACACTGGAGGTACAGGAATATTAACCTGTTTTCCTTTTTCTGTGTTCTCGGTTAAGAAACACATTAGGACCGACTAACCCTCGACTGACGAACATTGTCGAGGAACCCTGGCCCTTACGGCGGAACGGATTCTCACCGTTCTATGCTGCTACTCATACCAGAATTCTCGTTCGAACGCGGTCCACTCGATCTCATGACCAAGCTTCTACCCACGCACGACGCCTTCCTACTAGACACCTCTCGGTGCTCCAAGGTATCGGTAACCGACTTAGCCCCGTCCATTTTAGGGGCCCACAATCTCGACTGGTGATCTGTTACGAACTCTTTAAAGGGTGGCTGCTTCTAAGCCCACCTTCCAGTTGTCTTCGACTGAGGACTCCCTTCGAAGTAACACTTAGTCGGTATTTAGGGACCTTAACCTCAGGCAGGGTTCTTACCCTTTCGGACGTCAAGCTTACCCCGACGCCCTCACTCCTGGCTTCTACGGTGATAATACATTCGGAGTTTGACAGCGTACCGAGGGCTCTCGCCCCCGTATACCCAATCAGTGCTCTACCTTATTATCAACCTCTACCAAGGCCTACCTTCGAGTAGTTTCGGAAGGAACCAGCTATCTCCGGTCTCGATTGGCCTTTCACCCCTATACGCAGGTCATCAGAGGGATTTGTAGCTCACCACCTGTGCGGGCTTCCACCTCCCTTTCGAGAGGCTTCACCCTGCCCACGCATAGATCGACCGGTTTCGGGTCTTCAACCAATGACTTCAGGCGATATCACCTCGCTCCTCTTCCGAAGAATGCGAGCGTGTTGGTTTCCCTACGACTCCGTCCTTATCAGACTTAGTCTCGCCATTGATCAAAACTCTCTGGCCCGTTTTTCAGAACGTACGATAAGACATCGGTCCACTCCTTTTACAGAGCTTCAATCCTTTCATGCCTTATCAGTCTGTAACCTTTTGGTTTCAGGGTCTTTGCACCTCCCGTCAGGGGTACTTTTCAGCTTTCACTCACGATACTAGTGTGCTATCGGTCTCGGGACGTATTTAGAGTTGGAAGTAAATGCCTCCCAATTTCACGAGCGATATCCAACGCACGCTACTCCGGATACTCGGAATCATCTTTCCATCTATCTTCTACGGGACTATCACCCTCTATGGTGCTCCATTCCAGGAGACCTCGAATTGGATGGTTAAGATGTACCCGAGTCCAAAAATCCACATGTCCCTAGCATCTCTGCAGGGATTCGGTTTGCTCTGCACCGTGTTCGATCGACTTTAATAACGGCATCTCGATTGATTTCTCTTCCTCTCCTTACTAAGATGTTTCAATTCAGGAGGTTCCCCATCCTTACGGATTGGAACGGGAAGTCCCATTAGGCAGTCGTGGGTTCTAAGGTTCCTTGCGCCTACCCCACGCGTATCGCCGCTTGGCACGACCTTCATCAGCGCCCGAGCCGAGCCATCCTCCAAAAGGCGGATTGACCACAGCAATTAATCTTAAACTGGTACACATCCAGGTCTGCGTATAACCGGCAATCATCGTGACCCGAAACCTCGGGCCCTATGCCCTTCCCCGACAACCTTTTTTCATGTCGCCGAGTGCATGTTGAATAGTGCAATATAAACAAACGTGTTTGCAACTATTTAAAGCTTATTTTATCCCCTCAGACCAACAAAGGTCAGAAGGGAAACCGAACTAATATGCATCTCATATAAAAGGGTTTGGGAGATTAAAATCTCCGACACGAGAACAGTGATAAATATCGGTTGTATAATATCCTTACTAACAGCGGAGAAGATAATTTTGAAAGTGAATATCAGGCAGGCCAAGATGGAAGATATCGATGATCTTGCTGAGCTCTGGTACGACCTGGCCACCATGCACGAAGATATCATGGAGGGCTACGAACTGTCCGAAGATCCAAAGAGTGCATGGACCGAGATGATGGAGGATTTTATCGAGAACCCGAACTGGAGGACATTCATCGCAGAAGACGATGGAATCGTCGGCTTTGTGACAGTCGGGTTAAGAAAGCGAGCGGATTTCTTCCGCCGCCAGAAGATGGGCATGATCATGGATCTTTTCGTAAAAGAAGACAGGAGGGGAGAAGGCATCGGCACCGCACTCGTCTCAGCATCGGAAAGTTGGATCAAGGAGAAAGGTTTCGAGGTCGCTGTTTTAACAGTGGCGCCGGAGAATCAAGGTGCGGTGGATTTCTGGAAGGAACATGGGTATAGGACTTATCTGTATAAGCAGAGGAAAGAGTTGTGAAGACCGATAGAAAAATCTCCCTGGGATACTCACAGCTCGACATCAGATATAAATACCAATTACATACTATTATTATAATAGATAAACATGTCTGATTTAAAAGTTAAAATACCTGACGATCTGAAAAAGGATATGAAAAAGATCCATTTTATAGATTGGTCGAAGGTTATTCGGGATTCTATCCGTAAGAAGATGTCAGAGATATCTATCATGAATAATATTGCCGCTAAAAGTGAACTTACTGAAGAAGATGCGAAGGAACTTGGAAAGAAAGTTAATAAGTCTCTTCATAAAAGGTACAAAAAGATCTATCCTGATCTGGAGTAGTTTTAGATGTTACTTGTAGTAGATGCGAATATCCTTTTTTCAGCGCTCATCGCTGATGGTAAAACAAGGGAATTATTATTCTCAGACCATCTTGAATTGATGGTACCTGAATTTCTTTTCACAGAATTAGAAGATCATTTAGAAGAGATAATTGATAAATCTAGATTATCTAAAGAGGAGATGTACATAGTTATTAGCATATTTAAAGAAAGGTTTGATATTGTACCTAAAGAGGCCTTCGAGCGTGAATTGAATATTGCCAATAAAGTTTGTCCAGATCCTGATGATACAGAATATTTCGCTTTAGCTATAGCAGAAGAAGCATACCTATGGTCAGATGAAAAAAGACTTAAAAATCAGGGTGAACTGAAGGTCATATCAACTTCAGAGCTTATTGCTTTGATCGAAAGGAAGGAAAATGAGTAAAGATAATTTTAATGAAGTTTTACTTCTTTGGAGTACTTGATAAAAAATCGTAACCAGATCCTACATCAACCAGAGAAGTGATCGTACCCGCCTTTCAGTTCACTCTTCTGCCCGTCTTCACCCACTAAAAACATCCCGCTCTCGGTGATCTTACCTATTATAGTATAATCCACATCCTCGATATTATCCATTTTATCTTCTTTTATCGTGAACAGCAGCTCGAAATCTTCCCCGCCGGAGAGCGCCCAGAACATCGGATCTTTTCCAAGAGTTTCCGCGGCTTCCTTAGTCTTATCCGATACCGGTATCTTGTCTTCGTAGACTTCCGCACCCACACCGCTCTCTTCACAGATATGTCCGACTTCGGAAGCCACCCCGTCGCTCACGTCTATCATGGCGTTTACAAAGTGAGCTAATTCTCCGGATATATCCAGCCTGCAGTACGGTTCTAGATAAAAATCCGTGTACCCTTCTTTTCCTGCTCTGAGCAGTTCTAACCCGGCCCAGCTTTTTCCAACATCTCCAGAAACGCAGATCACGTCCCCGACTTCGGCATCACCTCTCATGCAGAGATCTTCTTTCTCCACTTCGCCGATAAGAGCCACGTTTATCACCAGCAGATCGCCGTGGGTGGTATCCCCACCTATTATCGAGAGATCATATTCCTCAGAAGCGTCCACCATCCCTTCAAAGATCTCATCTACGTATTCAACTGAAACATCATCGGGCAGGGCCATCGAAACAAGTGCCCACTTGGGAACACCGCCCATGGAAGCTATATCCGAAACGTTGACAACGATAGATTTCCACCCGATCTGCCACGCGGACTGCCAATCCCTGTTGAAGTGATCTCCGGAGACCAGCATATCAGTTGTCAGTAATGTGTAATCATGATCTCCTTCCAGGACTGCGCAGTCGTCTCCGATCCCTTTGACTACCCCTTCACCATCTGCTATCTTCTCTTTCAGCCGATCTATCAAACCGAACTCCCCCAAGTCCTTGATATCAGTCATGCTTTGCTTCCTCCTTCGATCTCTTGATGGTCTCCTCGTAATATCTAACTCTCTCTTCCATCTCCTCCTTCCCCCCGCCTTCTCTGGTAACGTCCGATACTGCACAGATCATCTCGAAGGGAGGTACCAGCTCGGGCAGGTCCTCGTCGGTGATGCCACCGATGGCAGTTGTAGGGACATCGATATTTTTACAGATCTTCACAGCCCTTTCCACACCCAATTCTTCATCTGGATCTTCTTTTGTAGTGGTCTTGTGAATCGGACCGATGCCGATGTAATCTGCTTTAGGTGCAGCATCTTCCGCCTGCTCTTCATCATGAGTTGATAGCCCGAGGATCTTATCTTCCCCGATAAGCTCTCTAACGACCTCTGGAGGTATATCATCTTGCCCTATATGGACACCGTCAGCATCCACGGCCATGGCTACATCCACTCTGTCATTAACGATGAAGACAGCTTTCCCTTCGCAGATATTCTTCAACCTCTTAGCGATATCGAAAAACACTCCATCGGATGCATCTTTCAATCTCAACTGGATCATCTTCACGCCCGCATCCACAGCGGCTTCCACCTGCTCTTGGATGGACACCTCACTTCCTTCGTCGGTGATGAAGTAGTAGTTCACTTCTTCTATACCGATATCGCTTACCATCGATAACATATCACTCACCGAGTTATAAAATATTTCTTGAGGATAATCTTTATTAGAGCTGTTTCCGATTGCGTACATCATGGGAATCGGTAATCCTCTGCCATATTACATCAGTTATGAAGGTATCGGAGAGGTATGTGTATGCCAATTTATTTTACTGGTCATCATATTCATAATATCTTACATATATAAAAGAGGGTGGAACCCGTTCAGATCTATGTCTGAAGATGAAAAAGACTACTGCCCCAAGTGCGGGAAACCCATGGGTTTTGCAGGCGAAGAATGCAAGTGGTGCGGATACAAGCCGACCAAGTCAGCGGACGTGGACTACCACAAAAACAAAGAAAAGGTCCGTTTTTCGAGTAGTTACGGAAAGGGGAAGAAGAAAAGCCTTTTCTCAAGTTTAAAAGATTCTTTAGATGGTAAGGAGACCTGCGACGAATGTGGTACTGAACTAGAATACAAAGAAGAGATGGACAGCTGGTACTGCCCGACCTGCCACAGTTATAAGTGAACATAATAAATCCAGCGAGTGTTCCAATATCTTTATTATCAACTTATCAGGTTCATTATCTACGAGATCATGTTATTACCTCCCCATACACCCATGTTGATCGGTTTTTTTGGAGACCTGTTGATCGCCATCTCAGTCGGATTCGGTCTACTGGTATTGATCATACTTATTTCTCTCTCAGGTCTGTTTAAAGGAGAGGAGGACGAGAGCAGAACTCCTTCCTGCGGTACCTGTGGTACCACGGACGGCCATTGTGAGATGTGCGGACATAATCTAGGAGAAAAAGAAACCTCTTTGGAATACAGGATAGATACAACTGCTGGAAAAACAAAAAAAGTTGATGAGGAAATACCCGACGTACCTGAGAAGAAAAGGTTCTGTAAAGAGTGCAATACAGAATTAGTTTACAGAGAATTTTATGACCGTTATTACTGCCCGACCTGCCGCAGCTACAAGCAAAAATGACCAAAATTGATTTATCCTTCTCTTTTTTAATCATGTATTGATAAAACGATGATATTGCCCTCTCACCCGGTCATGTTCATAGACGTGATAGGAGACCTGATGGTAGCTTCAGCCTTTGGATGCTGCCTACTTCTATTCGTTATAGTGATATCGACTTTAACTTTCTTCAGAAAAAAGAAAACTAAGAAGAACACTTCTCAATACTGTGAACAATGTGGAGCACCTATCGGTAGATGGGACAGCCAGTGTGAGAGGTGCGGCAGCTCGACCAGAGATGAACAAAACGATCATTCAAGAACCTCTACTCACCCTTCCTACACGGTAGTGGACAGTAAAAGGGATGACTTTTCGCGCACTCGAAAGACCAAGAAAACAAAGCGGAAGAGTTTTAGCTTCTTCAAAAAAGAAAAAGTCTGTCAGGAATGCGGTACAGAACTGGTTTATCGAGAGGCATACGACAGCTATTACTGTCCAGAATGCCGAACTTACAGGTGATCGATCATCCTGAAAAGTTCATCTTCAGTAGTTTCTTCTATGGTTTCACCGTGATAGCGAAGATAACCTTCGCCTTCTTCTACTCTACCTATGATATCTCCCACCGATATATCGGTTCCCTCGGGTACCGTTGCGACCACACATCCGGAGGAGATGAGTCGCAGTGGATCGATATCTAACTTTCCACAGATCTCTAACGTTTCTTCCCTGTATTCGATCTCACGATCGATAACGAAGTCGTTACCAGAAGCAGAAGCCATCTCGTATAACCCCTGTATCATACCACCTTCAGTAGGGTCGTGCATGGACGTCACCTTATCTCTTACTGCTAATGCCTTCTCGACGACGCTGATATCCTCTATCCAACCGCTGGCCCTCTTGATGGTTTCCTCATGAACACCTTTCTCCATCAGACTTTTTTCATGATCATTAGCCAGTATCCATGTTCCCTCGACAGCCCCAGGACCTATCTGAACTATCATATCCCCGGGCTCAGACCCAGAAGTATACACCGGTTCATCCGCAAGACCGAACATACACGTAGTTATCAGAGGCCTATCTATGCCTTCAACGGTCTCCGTGTGACCACCTATCACACTTATATCCATATCTGAAGCGCTATCCAAAAAGTCACTAAGTATGGTTTCAATATCGCTTTCCTCAACACTATCCTGCACCTGTATACTCGCCATGCACCATCTCGGTTCCGCTCCACTCACGGCTATATCGTTAGAAGCCACGATGACCGCCAGTTTCCCGACCTCCTTAACAGCTCCCGAGATCGGATCCATATGCATCACTAGATAACCTTCGTCCAGGTCGATAACTGCGGCATCCTCACCGTACTTCGGCCCTAGTACTACCTGTTCATCTTCGATATCTCTTGAAAACAGAATTTTTTCCAAAAGTTCGCGGGAGAGTTTCGGCATGGTCTCACATCGTGAGAGGTACCGCTTTCATTTCCCTTTCAACCTGTTCTATAACGTTCTGGGCTCCGCTGCTGGTCAGTGAAAGCAAGGATTTCCTATAATTGTTTGCTATACCTTCCTTGTTCCCCTTCTTTTCCTGCAGTTTCGCCATGGAGAAGTAAACCAACCCCAGCGGGTAAGATGATCCTATCTTCTGGTAAACAGATATCGCCTTTGAGAGAGATTCTTCCGCCTTATCGTAGTTCTCCAATTGGATATGTGCCTGTCCCAATAGTGCATATGTGTAACCCCGGTCCTCTTCTCTTCCCCTGAGATCCGTGAGTATTTCATTGACTTCCTCCGCACTTTCGATGGCCTTCTCGAACTCTCTTTTCTCGAGGTAACATTCAGTCAGCGTTAGCAGTGCAGAAGCTTTCAATGAACGGTATCCGAGTTTCTCGCATGCTTCCATGGTCTCTTTTAAAAACTGTTCAGCGTTATCCAGTTCTCTTATCACCTTGTAAAAAGAACCGATATCATGCAATCCGTTAATCCTCTTGTGGGTCTCTTTGATAAGGTTCCAGTAATCCAATCCCTTCTTGAAGTATGATAATGAGTCGTCCCAGTTACCCCTCTCTTTCTCCACCCTAGCCAGCAGGAAATGAGCGGATGTCAAAAGGTAATAATCTTCGGTTTTCTCCAAAACATCTATGGCCCTTATGAGGTTCGTGGTTGCTTTTTCATAATCGGATCTATTGTTCCAGATCTTGCCCAATCGAAGGAGTATTTTTCCCTGGAGAAGACTCCCCTTATCCCCCATCTTATCCGCTTCATCGATAGCGTTGTTGTACTCTTCCAGCGCAACATCGAACTCTCCTTCTTCTTCCATGATAACGGCTATACCGTTATGTGCGTTGGTGACTATCTCTTCATCATCGGAATTGCTCACCACACGTTGGTATCTTTCGAGCGCTTGTGAATTCTCACCTAAAACTCTCATGGCTTCACCTTCCCAGTAATCCACAAGTCCTTCATGTTCTTCTATATTTTTAAGGTTCTTCGCTTCTTCAGTTATCTTTATCAAAAGTCTTGCATGTCCCGAATCTATTATATCTTCACCGTACGTGGAGAGATAATCTGCGAAGTTCTTTTCCTCGTCGGAATTGGCTAGATGGTAAAGCATGATAGCCTTTTCCAGATCCGTTTTCGCGGGTATGTTTATATAATAATCAGAAGCGAAGGAATTCAAGGCCCATTCTATATCATATGGTATCCTGGAACGGATCGTATTCTGTACAGTGGGATGGATATCTAGATTTCCGTCCCTTGTTCTGAGAAGCAGCGGAGTCTTGAGCAGATTATTGAGTATGTTAGAATTGGTCTCCTCGAATTTGAGAACCTCTTCTCTAGGTACGGGTCTGAGATGCATGGATACGAATGCCAGGGTGAGATATTCTTCTGGAGTCAATTTGTTCTCAACGATGAGATCCAGAACGACATCCAATTTCTCTTTGATACCGTAATGGTTGGCCAGGTTCACGAAAAGTGGTTTCTCTCCTTCCTTGATATCCATCTTGATGGTCTCTACAAAAGGAGCTTCACCGTATTCTTCGGGACAGGTATCGGGAGTTCCAGAGACCCATATCTTGCTTTTTTCGATCTCATCTATCTTCTTCACGATATCACAGATCGTATCTACGAGTGCCGCGTTATCGTTCAGATCGTCCATCACAATCAAGGTGCTTCCGATATACTCTAGATCTCTCCCAAAATTGCTCAAAGCCTCTTTTTCGTCGATGTTCCTGGTAGCTTCTAGATAGGAAGATAGTCTATGACCTCCTCCTTTAGTAAGGAAACTCGCAAGTTCCTCCCAGATTATCCTATCTGTGTGCCAGTTCTGTATCCTCATGTAGAACAGGTTGGTATCTTTCTCCCTCTCTTCAATATAAGATGATATCAGTGACGTTTTTCCAGATCCATTCGGCCCCTCCAAGAAAAGGACTTTTTTATCCCCTCTCCACCACTGCTCTATATCATCTAATCCTTCAGGTTCGAGATCTGGTTCTTCTACAAGATGTTCGAGCTGATGTATCCGTTCAGCCTTCCTTTCCTCGTAAGCCCCCTTGAATTCACCATCCTCGATGTCCTTCAGTATCTCCATCATGGATAGGTTAGTGTGAAGATACTTGTTGATATCTTTGATCATCACGTCTTTCATCTTTCCGTCCATCTCTACCTTGACCTGGGTGTTGTCCATCTTGCTTTTCACTTCTTCTGCCTTCTTGACACCCTTTCCAGTTAGAAAATAACCTTTCCTCCTGTGTTTCTTACCCTTGATCCGGGTGGTTTCTTCATCGAGAAGACCGTTCTCTACCAGATCTCTAACGGCATAAGAAACCGTGTTCTGTTTCGACCCTATGGAATCCGCCATACCCTCCTGCGTTATCTCCACAGGATGTGGGTATCTCCCCTTTAGATCATGGTAATCCAGAAGATGAACGAGCACTTTGTCTTTGGTGGTGAAATCTTTAGCCATCTGAATAATTCTAAAA
>JBNJFO010000018.1:0-15858 GCA_051746905.1 Thermoplasmatota archaeon | reverse complement strand
ACGTTGATAAGGGGTAGGCCAGTAGTTTACAGGGGCGAGTTCAAGTACGATCAAGTTACCGGTAGGTGGATGGTGGTCGGTTCGGAGCCTCCGGAGTGAATTTTAGTGGTTTGTATCCTAAGCATTATTAGATGGTGATAAAGAACGTGAAGATAATACCGCTTACCATCCAGATTAGACCTATGATGAATAATGAAACAGTGATATCGTAGTCAGTTCCAAACATCTTTTTAGTGAATGTTATATTATCCTTTCCAGAACCTAGCTCTTTATCAGATGATCTTTTTACATATGGATTGTGTGAGGAGAAATCGTCGTCGTTAATATTGATCAGTAATCTTGGATCACTTTTGGAATTATTTGTTCCGCCAGATACTCCTCCTCCATACAACCACCCAACGACCCATAAGATAATGGCACCACCTATAGCATACCCAGGATAAAAAATACTGATCACGGGACCTAACAATATCAGAGATCTGAATAAGAATGTCCTCTTCTTGACCATATATGTACATATATCATAAATATTTATAATTTATTAAAATAAAATTTTTACTTTTTCTATAAAGATCGATCTACAATCCGTCCAGCTTATCCAAGATCAACTGTTTTAGATCTTCACTGGTAGTATTGAAAAGTGGGATCTCTTCCCCGTTGATGTAGAGCCATTCCCAGTTCCAGGGATCTACGGAATATTTGAGGGCATCCTCGTGGGTGTCTATGATATATCGATTGTAGAGGATACGATCATCCGGTCCTATCTCGTCCAGAACTTCTTTGACCCTGACTTTATGGTGGATACTGTAAGGACATCGATGGCTGTAAGCCTGTTCTATGGCGAGTTTTCCTTCTTCTGAAAGGTCATCAGGTGAGAAATCGTTATCGACCAGAGTGGGTTTTTCGGCATCTTCTATTACTGGAAGCCACATCATATCGATATGGTCGTAACTCTCTATCGACTCGAAACCCATCTCATCCATCATATCTATCGGGAAGTGTACCGGATTATCCCATGCCAAAAAGGCCATGCCAGAGTATTTGCCCTCGATGTAATCCTCGACCAATTCTATCAATCGTTTCTCCTGCTCTAGATGATCATCTTCATCATCTCCAATGACCCAGTGGTAACACATCACTACAACTCCTTCAGGGCACTCGATCGGGAAGGGTGCGCTCTCGGCAGGCATGAACTCGATGAAACCCCTAGGTTCGTCACCTTTGTAGGAGATGAAACCCATAAGACCTTCGTCTATCATCCTTTCGCGCCATCGCAGGGTCTTCTGGAGGTCACCCTTGAGCTCTTTCTCAGATATCTCCACTCCACCTGGGCAGCAGACTATATCGTCGATGTTCGAAGAGGTCATAGGGATATCTTGTATTACCGTCATCTATACATCAATTAAAATTCACCTTATTAACTGTTTTTCCCGATATACCGTTATGAAGACCACAATAATTTTATATGATATCAGAACAAATGGAATCTCGGGTCAGGAGACCGTGGACGACCGACGGTGCTAGACACTGAGGAAAGTCCCCTCTCCGTAGGAAAGGCGGATCGTCGCAAGGCGATGGGGTGAGAGCCCAGGTCACCGTTTTCTAACGGCTTTCGGTTTTTACCGGAAGAGGGAGCAGAAACGACACGTCCTCTGACGAGTGATGAAGCGTGCGAAACCCGGCGAAAGTCGGGCTAGTTAACCCGCGGAACTGAGACTCAGAGGGACCGATGAAACGGCCACTTACCTCGCTGGAGCAAGTCCAAACTAGCCGGGATGACCATTCCGGGACCGGCAGGTAGGACGCATAGATGAATGTCGTCTCGAAACAGAAAGGGGCTTACGACGGCGACCTGACCCGCTTTTTACTCCTAAAAACATCGATTTTAACCTGTTTTCACCCTTGATCTTAAGGAAATTTTTAATAAAGGTAGTTCATTCTCCAATTCAAGTGATAATCATGACAGAAGCATATTGCGTAAAATGTAGGGAAAAAGTTGAGATTAAGAATCCAAAACAGGTCGAGATGAAGAACGGCCGTCCAGCAACGAAAGGGGAATGCCCAAACTGCGGGACGAAAGTATTCAGAATCGGTAAATCTGAATAGATATAGGGAAGTAGAGGGTTGGAATTTATAAGTCCGACTTATCTAGAACACCCTTTTGGATCATAAAAAACACTTTTAACACCCTTTCTTTTCTCTTTTTAATAATCATGATAACGATAGGCATAGAAGGGACAGCTCATACTCTGGGTATAGGCATAGTCGACAGTGAAGGAAATATTCTGGCCAACGAGTTCGGTAAATACGAGAAGGACGAAGGTATACATCCCAGGGAGGCGGCGAACCTACACGCTGAGAACGTCGTTCCGCTGATATCCAAGGCGATAGATACGGCAGGCATAGAAAGCGAAGATATAGACCTGGTCGCGTTCTCACAGGGCCCAGGACTCGGTCCGTGTCTGAGGACTGCAGCGACTGCAGCCAGGAGTTTATCGCTCTCTTTAGATGTTCCCTTGGTAGGGGTGAATCACTGCATCGCTCACATCGAGATAGGTAGGTTGAGAACAAAAGCAGAGGATCCGGTCCTTCTCTACGTTTCAGGTGGCAACACCCAGATAATCGCTTACACCAAAGGCAGATATCGGATATTCGGTGAAACTTTAGATATCGGCCTTGGCAACATGCTGGACAAGTTCGGAAGAGAGAACGATATGTTGTTCCCCGCCGGACCAGATATAGAAAAAAAGGCGAAAGAGGGAGATAAATTACTTTCACTCCCCTACAGCGTCAAGGGTATGGACGTGGCTTTCTCAGGGATACTCACCTCGGCCCTGAACTACGAAGAAGAAAGATTGGAAGACGTTTGCTACTCTCTGCAGGAAACCACCTTCGCCATGCTCACCGAGGTCACGGAAAGAGCTCTAGCTCACACATTGAAAAACGAAGTGCTCCTGGGAGGCGGGGTTACCAGGAACGATAGATTGAGAGAGATGATCGATATCATGACAGAAGAAAGAGGAGCTTCTTCATACGTTCCAGAAGGTGATCTCTGTATAGACAACGGTGCGATGATCGCATGGACGGGTTACATCATGTACGGATCGGGAACGATTACCCCCATAGAAGAGAGCGGTATCAGACAAAAATATCGGACCGATGAAGTAGAAGTGACTTGGAGAAAGGAGGAAGGGAAAAAATTTATACCTGACCTATAATATTGCGGAAGTGGTGAATAGATGGTCGAGAAACCAACTGAAGGTAAGTGCAGTGAATGTGGTTCGGAAAATTTGATATTTCATGATGATGGCACGGGACGATGCCCCGATTGTGGCAGGGTTTTTAGATGGTCTTCGGAGCCCCAAGAGACACAAAAACCTGAACCTCAAGGAGAAGAGACTCCAAGACAGGCTGAGGATCAATATAACGAAAGTGATCACGCCCCCATGGAAGAAAGATCGACAGCGAGTCAGCCCACGTCAGAAAGAAGGAACGTATCTGCTACTGGTGCATCCGTTGGCCGGGTATCGAAATCAAAACGGAACGGTTTCCACCCTTCAAACAAACCGAAATCAGCGGAAAGGAAAAAGGAGAAAAAAGGTTTCTTGTATATCGCCGCCGCGGGTTTCATCTTATTGATGGTCGGTTACGGACTGTTCTACGGTATCAATGCGATGTCAGATTTCATAGAAGAACCTATACAGAACATGGCGGGATTCCGCTCATTATCCATGATGCTCAATTACATAGGGATCATACTTGTTGGCCTGGGTTTGGTTTGGGGTGCATCTACCGCTGACCACCTGGACGATAAGGTCAGGAGTTGGATGCTGGCCGCCATGGCTATTTTATTAGGACTTTTCCTAGGTCTCGGTTTGTTCACTATGGGCATGTTTTGAACTCCGAGAAAAAACCCTTTTCCCCCTTATTTTTAATGATTACATTCTTTCCATTACCTATTTATACACGTCGCAATTTTCCTGCAACGGTGTTGATTTCATGTCAGAAGAAAAAGTTACTAAGGAAGAACTTCTGGAGAAGGCCAAGGAACCTGCGAAGAAAGCGATGAAATGGCATCCTTTCTACAAAGGTAAGATAGAGGTCTCTCCGAAGGTTCAGGTGAAAAGTTTCGATGATTTCGGAGTATGGTACACCCCAGGTGTAGCTAAACCATGCGAAGATATATCAAAAAATCCAGAAAAAGTTTACGAGCACACTAACAAGTGGAACAACGTTGCAGTTGTAAGTGACGGCAGCAGAGTGTTAGGGCTGGGAGATATAGGGCCAGAAGCGGGCATGCCCGTCATGGAAGGTAAAGGTCTTCTTTTCAAATATCTGGGAGGCGTAGACGCTTTCCCGATATGTGTGGATGCGCACGACCCTGATGACATCGTTCAGTTCGTCAAGTGGTTGGCCCCCTCATTCGGAGGCATCAATCTTGAAGACATCTCCAAACCGAAGTGCTTCTACGTTCTTGAAAAGCTGAGGGAAGAGATGGATATCCCGGTCTGGCACGACGACCAGCAGGGTACGGCGGCTATCGAATTAGCAGGAGTGATCAACGGATTGAAGGTAGTAGGGAAAGACCTAGATGCAGTGGATATCGGATTGATCGGATCCGGTGCAGCCAACTTGTGTCTGGCAAGGACATTACTGCAGGCGGGCGTTCCCGAGAAGAACCTTTATCTAGCCGATTCAACGGGATTACTTCACCCGGGTCGAGAGGATCTAAACGAGGAAACCACTCCGGAAAAATACAAGTTCGCTCAGATGACCAATAAAGAACAGCAGGAAGGCGGACTGAAAGAACTCATCGAAGGTAAAGACGTTGTTGTTGCAGCTTCGAAACCAGGCCCAGACACTATCAAGAAAGAGTGGCTGAAAGGTATGAACAAGGACGCCATACTGTTCGCAGTGGCTAACCCGATACCAGAGATATGGCCTTGGGAAGCAAAAGAAGCAGGAGTTAGGGTCGTAGGAACAGGACGATCTGACTTCCCGAACCAGATAAACAATTCCATCGGATTCCCAGGTATCTTTAGAGGCACTCTAGATGTGAGGGCTGAGACCATAACCGACGAGATGCATATCGAAGCGGCATACGCGATAGCTGAAGTGGCCGAGGAAAGAGGACTAGAAGAAGATAACCTTGTCCCAACGATGGATAATACGGAAGTTTACATCAGACAGGCGGTCAGAGTCGGGTTGAAGGCCATGGAACAGGGTATCGCTAGAGTTGAACTCTCGGAAGAAGAGCTGCGTGAGAAGGCGGAAAAGATCATCCTCAAGAGCAGGGATCAGACCAAGAGCATGATGGACAACGGCTTCATAGAGGACGCACCGCCGATAGAGTAAAATTAAAAGCAAACCCAACCCCCTTTTTATCTTTATTTTTCTTCAACTTTTTTCCAACCTTTTCAAAAAACCTATATGTGAATAATCGGTAACAATCCCTGTGAAGATACTTGCTGTTGCCACAGATAATTTCGAATTCTATTACGATGTAGTCAAAGAACTGAAGCAGAGGGACATCCCTTTCGTCAGCATCTCACCCACAGACCCGATACCAGATAACGTTAAGGTCATCATCACAACGGAGCAGGAGACGGAAGCCATCGATTTCGACAGAACTGTAGCAGTAAAAAACGATGTAAGGAAGGGAGTAGGAAGGGCTTTATCGATACTTTCCGGTAAGATATCCTACCAGCAGATGATATTGGGCATAGATCCGGGCAACACGACAGGTGTCGTGCTCCTTGGAGACGGTAAGATACTTGAGAAAGCTAGGACCGAAAAGCCGGAGAGGGTCAGGCAGATAATCGAAAGATACATGGACACTTATGATTTCAATAACATAGTAGTCAGGATAGGTCACGGGGACAGGGTCAACAGGAACAGGACTATCAACTCCCTGAAGGGTTTAGCGCTCCGTATCGAGATAGTCAACGAAGAAGCTACCACTATGAAAAGCGATACACCTCACCTAGACGCTGCGAAAAGGATAGCGGTGACGAGGGGAGATGTAGCCTATGGCCCCTATGATGTAAAAGCCACAGAAGGAGAAAAACGCGAGATGCAGAGGCGGAGCAGGATCGAGAGCAAAGGTGAAGTCACAATATCGAGAAATCTCGCTAAGAAAGTGGTCGAAGGAGATATAGAACTGGCAGAAGCTCTGAAAAGACAAAGAAAAAAGAAAGATAAGGATTAGTGGTTCTCGATCAGTATATCCTTTTTATGTTGCCCAACACCGGCTCGTATATCTTTCCGGTCGTTCTCAGGCTGTTGATCGCTTCCTCGAATTCATCCTGTGTGATGTCCTCTTCATCTACTACTTTATCCATGACCTTCTCGTATTCTACACCGTTACCGCCGTCGGAGTCCTCCATCTCTTCCAATATATCCAATATGGATTCTTCGACTTCTTCGTCTACCTCTTCTTCTGAGGATGTTTCTTTTATCTCCTCGGCCGTAGGGCTTTCATATTCCGGGAGTACGTATCTCAGCGAATCTTCCAGGTAGGTCCAGTAACGATCCGTCGGGAATTTCTGGTAGTGGTCAGCCGCTTTTTTAAGGCCTTCAGCCAATTTCGTATCGTAACCAAGATCCATGAGTTCTTCCACAGATACATCTTCCATCTTGGACGCTTCGACAGCGGCCTCCAACCTTTCCTTCAGACTTTTAGATGCTTCCAGGATCCAGTAATCTCTCTGTTCCTCGTTGACTTCTGTTATGTGTTCTCCCCTTATGGAAACCAATTTCGTTTCTTCGTCCGGGCTGTACATATTGGCTTTACCAACAACGGCCACGAACGACGGTGGTTCCATCTCGGCGAGAGCGGTAGCGACCTGCGGTTGATATTGGCCAGCAGATATGAAATACGTTCCTGTCGGGTCCGTAACCCTAGCTCTGTACATGGGTTCTTCCGGCGTGCCCATATTCTCTGTTTCCGTCAGCACGCCAACGACGTACAACCTGTTCACCATGGCGCCAAGGGGTGTGACTATGTAGCTGGGCGACCTCTCTTCTTCTCCCCCGCACTCGAGGGTAGATTGATTGAATTCTGATGCGAATATCCTCCACGCAACTTCTCTTTTGATCATGCTCATATGATATCACCTCTAAATAAAAATGAAAAGGTGTGAGGGTTGCTCACACTCTCACCTCGTCTAAGATCTTTCTAGCTTCTTCTTCGACGTCGATGGTCTTGAAGGACACATCGTCGGCTATCAGCATCAAGCCGTAATCGTCGCTGGTTACGTTGCCCTTTGTGCGGAGAGGTTGTGCGATCAACTTCTCCTCGAGATCGGCCTTGATGACGTCCTGGTTCATCTGATCTCTGGCTATGTCCATAGCCTCGTCGAGATCCATGCCGAGCAGTTCTTCCGTTATCTCTCTGTTCATTATGACCGTCAGCGCTCCAGTGCCGTCGTCGAGTATGCCTTTCACCCGCATGTCCGGTTCACCGTCTACACGACCGTGCACCCTGCATGCTCCTTTTTGAACGACTCGACTGCACTCGGGACACCTGAATATGAGCCCGCTGCCGTCTTTGATATCTATCAATACTGCGTCTATGACCGCTCCCACGGCACCGCCTCTCCTGGCGAGTTCGGATATGGTGAACGTTGAATTGTCTTCCATCTCTTCCAGATCGGGTAGGTCATCGTCCTCGAGGAAACTTACATCGGCCTTCTCATCGAAACTGAACTGTGGTATGCCTCTCCACGTCCTCACGTATCCGCCGGCGATCTTGACAACGTCGTTTTTCGAAAGCTCGAAGTCGTGCCACGCGCTGAACTGGACCTTGCCCGTTTCATCCACGAGCACTCCCGAATAAAGATCTTTCTCTCCATCCTGCGTGTTGACCACTTTCTTCTCAACATCAGCGATCCTAGCTATTACTATCAGGTTCCTCATGCCTTCCCGTATATCCTTCAGGTCGCACGGCTGTGGTTTAGACGAATACTCGGGTATCTCGTCATCATCTAATTTTTTCATAGATGCCCGTGAGCCTATATTGATCTGAGGTTTTTCATTCCAGGTGTTAGCGTAGGCGTTGCCTATGCTGATGGCGTCACCTTTCTCTAACTCGAAATCAAAATCTTCCCAGATAGTGAACGGTATCGTACCTGTATCGTCACCCAAGATACCGTAATGTATGTTCTTGGGCTTACCGTCAACCTCTATCTCTTTTTCATTGATAGAAACTAGCCTTCCTTTGAGATCGAGACCCATCTCGTCTCCCTGGATATCTTCTATCTTCTTTTCAGTACCCACGTACAACTTCTGTGGGTCGCCCTCGTACTTTTTAACTATGGCTCTTTTTGCGGTTCCTAAAGGCACTCCATATACGTCTATGTATGTCTGGAGTTCCTCTTCGATCTGTTCTTTGCTTGCTTTTCCTTTTAGCGCCCGGGTTATATCATCTAAGTGGGGCGCGAGTTCTTTTTCATTCATGTTTTTCACGCTCTTTTTGCGAATGCAGCACTAAATCAACTAGCAGTATTTAATCCCTTTCGAAGGGGGTAACCGAAAGTAGAAAAAGTGGTTCCGGTCGGCGGATCACCGACCAAGTTATATCCTATTCTGGATATTCCTCGACCTGTTCGTATTCTTCCTTTATATGGTTGATTATGATACCTCTATCCCGTTTGAGATGTGATTCGTACCAAGTTTTGACGATATCTTTGAGAAGATCGTGAACCTTGTTCACTTCTTTATCACTCATCGGGAAGTCAGTCTCGAACAGAGAGTATCTAGCGAATATCCTCTTCCAACCGCTGTACTTGTAGTAAGTTTCTCCTTCGCAGAACTCGAAGTACAGACCCGCCTTGAATTCATCGTCATCTTTATAGAATTCAAGGACCAATGTATCGCCTGTTCGGTCATCTTCCTGGGTCTTATCCATCAGTTTTATCGTTCTAACGGATGAGAAATCAAAATCCTCCCTGAAATCCCATTCTTCGGGGAATTCTTTGAAGTGTGCGAAGGAACGGTAGTCCGGCTGCATGCTGAAATGTACGTTCAATTTCTCGAACCGTATCCAGATACGCCAGAAATCCTTTATAAATTGCCGATTCAAGTCAGCAAGTTTAGAATCCCTTTCCCCCAGATCTTTGAAAGTCTCTTCGGTTTTCTCTTCTAATTCTGCATCTAGCTCATCGAACCAATCGGCAGTCTTTTTAGACTTTTTCTTTGAAGACTTCTTTGAAGCCATTTTATCACTTCTTATATATTTAAGACTTGAGACTATCAGTGTAATGGGCATAGGGATATAAAAGTTTTCTCAAATATTTCACCATATATCGCGTGTATCGCCGATCTATAGATGGTAAATCTAGATAATATTTATAACTCTTGACTATGTAGGGGAGATACACTTTGGGTGGTATAATGAATTGCGAACTCTGTGGAAACGAAATGAGCAGACCCAAAGAAGTTTTGATCGAAGGATCTAAATTGAAGGTCTGCCAAGAATGTGCTAAATATGGAAAAGAGGTCTTTTCTTCTCAAGGGGGCGACACCAGTAGGACGGAGATAATGAACAGGATCCAAAGGGAGAAGAGACGGAGAGAATCGAGAAGTGTTTACGGAGGAGGGGGAGAAAAAGAACTGGCCCTAGATTATCCTTCCAGGATAAAGGAGGCAAGACTGAATAATGACCTTACTCAAGAAGAACTGAGCGACAAGATAAACGAGAAGAAATCCGTTGTTACTAAACTGGAAAAGGGAGACCTGCATCCAAGCGATAAACTCAGGAACAAACTCGAGCATGCCCTGGAGATAGACCTGATGGAAGAGGTACAGGAGTTCGTACCTAATAAGCAGAACAAATCCAGTGGTTTGACATTAGGTGATCTGATCAAGGAGGAATAAGATCGATGAGAGAGGGTAGAGATAGCAATCGTGTTATCGTATATGCTGTTCTCTTACTCCTATTTTTATCACTTTTTTTGACGGCCCCGTGTACGAAGGGGGAAGGTGAACCATCGGTCTCGCACGACCCACCATCGGAGATCGATCCGGATGAATCCAAAAACATAACCCTCATCATAGATTCGGACAATATCTCTTATGTCAAGATAAACTGGTGGAACATCGACGACGAGGGGAGCAGCAACTTCATGGGAAGGCAGGAGGGCGACGATAATTCTTGGGCCTATGAGATACCCGCCCAAGGCGAGAACGGAAATATACACTACTGGTTCAACATCACGATGACTTCCGGCGACCATTACGCATACCCCTCGGACTATTCTTCAGACACTGAGATATTCAGGGTCACTGTAGTCGAAAAAACCAGCAGGGACTGGACCGATTGGACATACATATTACCAGTGGGTGTAGTCCTCGTTATCGCCTTCATCTTCCTTGAATGGATGAAGAGGAAGATTCCTAAAAATTATGACGAGGAGATGGAGAAGAAAGTCGAAGGGAAGGAGGATAGAAAACAGGAGAGATTCTAGTTCAGCCTATCTAAATCCATCTCAACCTATCTCTTGTGATCTCTCTTTGACTTTTTCCATATCGATAGAATAATAGATATCCTTCCTTTTCTTCAGAAAACCCTTTGAAAACAGACTGTTGATGCTGTTCTTGGCCACGCTTTCATTGACTTTCAGATTGTGAGCCACCTGAGACGGCATTATCTCCCCGACTTCGAATATCAGTTCGAATATCTTCTTTATCAGTGGAGGTAGTTCTATGTAGGCTAGGACTTTATCGAAATGCATATACTCTATAGGGGCTCTATCTTTAAGATCTGCATACGGGACATTACAGAGCGGGTGGGGCTTCTGCATATCTTTTATCGGATCGATGATGTAAGGATACCTGCCCTCTTTGGTATATAAAAAAAGCCTTATCTCGATGGGTATGACACCGTTCCTCATGTCATCCCACACTTCGCTCAACTTCTTGAGCTTCGGGTCATACTGCCTGGGTATCTCCTCGGCATGATGGTACTTTGATTTGGTCTTGATGGATATAGGTACAAAAAAATCAGACATATATGCCCTGACCATGACCTTCTCGTTCTTGGGCACCTTGGCGTTCCTCCACTTATCGAGCGAGGTCGGGTCGTAATCGAAGGTTTTGCTGACACCTTTTCCCCCCTTCTCCATTATCTCCTTCGTAGGTCTAGAAAAAGCCCAGTTACCGTCGAGGTTGGGTTTTAAGAATTTTATCTTGACCTTCTCCAGATGCTCTTCTAAGTATAAAGCCTCAAGCAAAGACGGGTATTCCACACCGTTGACGAAGTACTCTAAACTCGCGAGGTAATTCACTTTCTCGTTGTACCACTCGAACATCCGTTTCCTCAACTGCTTTAAGGCGTACTCGTCACACTCTTCTTCCGGCGCAAATTCAAGGCAGCGTTCAAGCCTTTCTTTCACAACTTCTTCGACCTCGTCAACCATGTTCCAAGGATAAATAAGGGTGGTTCATGAAATATTTTTCTGCTTATGTAGTCACATCATAAAAGTAGAACAAAGGTTTTATACCCTGATAATCTCAGAGAAAAACATGGCTAAGAATCTACTGCTGGGCGTGGGTAACGATATCAGAGGAGACGACGCGGTCGGAGAACTCGTAGCACGTGAATTCAAGAACGAAGATTGGGATACTGAAGACTGCGGCTCCGTGCCGGAAAATTTCATACCACAGATTGAGAACGATGTGTACGATGTCGTCGTGATAGTAGATGCCGCAGAGATGAAACTCGAACCCGGGAAGATGAGAGAAGTACCGAAGGACAGATTGAACGTCTTCACCATGAGCACGCATGCTCTACCATTATCACTGGTTATGGAATTTCTGGAAGAAAAAGTAAAAGAAGTCCACCTGATAGGTATCCAGCCCAAGGACATGGGCCTAAAAGAAGGCATGACTGATGAACTCATACAAGCAAAAAACAAGATGCTGGAACTGCTAAAAAGCGGTGGCTGGCGGGATATCCCTTCCCTGTAGCCCCAATGGATTCTGTGGTTATATTCTTGGATCTTTTCTATCTATCACTTAGGTTCGATCACTAGATCATCCGCGTACTTATCCGCACCTGCGATCAAGAATTCTTCAGTAAATTCGAAGCAACTTTTGGGGCAGATATCAGTACACTGGCCGCAGAAAGTACATCTTGAAACATAATGTTTCACTTTCTTCTTCTCACTATCGAAAACGAGCGCTTCTGAAGGACAGACTTTCACACATAGCTGACAGCCGATACAGGCTTCCTCGTCATAATCCAGCTTGCCTCGGAAATTTTCCGGTATCTCTACGGGTGGGTTGATCTGTAACTGGCCGTTCTCGATCAATTGCGCGGCGGCGTGCATGTTGTCGGGCGTGTACTTCACGGGGAAAGGATTCGTCGCTTTCTTGGTCAGGAGCTGTTTTATCAGTGTGTAAATAGTTGATGTTGGCATATCTTTTTCACCTCTATATCATCAAACCAGATCCTCCCAGTAACACCAGCAGTGTCCCTAGAAGTCCAACTATGGTCATCGGGACCCAATAGAAGTAACTGGCTTTGTTTATCTGGAACCTTGCGAAGGCGACCCTTATAACAGATACAGCGGCATATATCACTATCAGTAGTTTAAAAAGATAAAATGCTACGTCCGCCAATATCTCACCTAAAGTCATACCCATGCTGGATATCTCCGGACCGCCTATCGAATACCAATGTGACAATCCATACGGGAAGAAGAGGGCTATCAGTAGCGTCCCGACGACTATCATCTTCACGACATCTGCCAGGTAAAATATACCGAGGTTCCTACCGGAATATTCCACAAATAAACCTCCGGCCAGTTCTGTCTCAGCTTCAGCTTGATCGAATGGGACCTTCGAAAGTTCACCCGGTAGAACAGCTATCAGTGCAGCTAGTATCATCAAGAACCCAAGCGTTCCCATCATCCCTACTTGTCCCCATATCGGATTGAACGCTATCGTTTTCATGGAGAATGAACCTAGTTTCCAGGCGATGGTCACTGCAGCTATAGCCAGTGGGAACTCATAGCTCATCATAAGAACGAGTTCACGCTGGGAACCCACTGTCGCATAAGGTGAACCAGAAGATAAACCACCGAAGGCCAATGCCACCGCAGGTATCGCCAATAGGTATAATATCAGTATCAGGTCGCCGTAACCTTCCATCACAGGTTCGAATGGACCCAGAGGGAGATAAAGTAAGGCTACCATCGGAGCTATCAGTGCGACCAGCGGTGCTAGATTGAAAAGCCAGGGTACCGCGTTATCCGGTATTATGGTTTCCTTCATGAAAAGTTTCTTAACATCTCTGAAGGGCTGTGTCCAGGGCGGTCCGATCCTGCTCTGCATCCAGGCGGTTATCTTCCTATCAAATCCCTTATACAGCAGACCCAAAAAGATCCCTACGAAGGGTAACACCAGAGCCAATATAACCTTGACACTCCAGATCTGGATCAATTCAATATTCATTCTATCCCTCCGAGCATCCGTTTGGTCTTTTCAACGCTCATCTCGTGAAGCTCCTCGTGAGTGTAAGAACTCCTATCTCCAGAATTGATCTCGACTATCTCGGCCCTATCCATACATCCTATACACGGATCTATGCAGGCGGCGATGATCGGTATGTCCGCTATCTGTTCGCCCAGGAACATGGGAGCGTAAGTAGCCAAATTGTTGTAGGTCGAAGCCCTCACCTTCCAGCAACCTAATTCCTCTCTACCTTCGTCCAATCTAACATAATGGAACGCCTCGCCTCTGGGGGCCTCTATACGTCCTATCCCCTCGCCGTCGGCTTTCTTGAGCTTGTTGAGCAGTACAGCAGGTTTGGGCTCGCTGTTGATGTCGCCTTCAGGCATATTCTCGACACACTGTCGTATTATATCTATGGATTGTACGACCTCCTTCAACCTGACGAGTGTCTTGGAGAATACATCTCCCGTGTTCTCATAACCGTATCTCGATGGTATCACATAATCGATATCCAGGTCACCGTAACAGGAGTAAGGTTGATCGACACGCACATCTTTTTTAACTCCAGAAGCTCTTATGGTCGGTCCCACGCCACACAGTTCAAGGGCATCTTTTTCGGTCAGGATGCCAACATCTTTGGTCCTCATCCGTATGCTGGGGTCACCTAAAAATATCTCTTCCAATTTATCGTAGAGTTCTTCGTAATACACCAAGGTCTCTTCCATCTTCGGGTGCATGTCCTCGGTTATATCTCTCCTGACCCCGCCGATGGTCCACATCGCATAATTTACCCTGTTTCCAGCTATGTACTCCAGCAGATCCATGACTTTTTCGCGTATCTTCCATGTAAAATGAAGATGTGTGTCAAAACCTATCTCGTGTGCGGCAACACCCGCCCAAAGAACGTGTGAGTGGATCCTCTCCAGTTCGGCCATTATCGCCCTGATGTACATGGCTCTCTCCGTGGGGACGATACCAGCTGCGTGCTCTACTGCCGTCGTGTACATGTGCTGATGGACTATCGAACATATCCCGCATATCCTCTCTGCCAAGGGTATGACTTTCATGGGATTCCTGTGCATACCCATGAACTCTATCCCTCTGTGGTTCATGCCGGGATGAGCGTCCGCACCGACTATCTCCTCACCATCTAATTTGAAATTGATCATGAAAGGTTCTTTCAATGCGGGGTGTATCGGACCTATGGGCACGTCGTAAGTCGTTTCCTTGATCTCGTTCTCTTCATCACTCATCGGACTCACCTCCTTCACGTGTGTTCTTAGCGGTCGGGGTCACAGGTGCCTCATCTGGATCGTGAGTATATTTAGAATCCTTTTCCATACCTGTTTCGTCCCAACGCCACGGATATTTATCCTCAGGATAGTTCTCGTCTAACCATAATCGTCTGTCATCGGGAATATCGACAACATCCACACCTAGGAATTCCTGCTTCTCTCTCTCGGTAGTTATCGCTCCTGGTACGATATCGGTGATAGTAGGTATCGTCAGATCGGTTTTCGGTAGTTTCACCTTGAAAGTCACGGTCGTTTCTTCTCCTGGATAACCGAAATTGATCTCGAAATGATAGTTAAGTTCGACATATTCTCCCCTATCAGACCCTGAAGCAACGGAGAGATGTGGAACCTGTATCCTGGATATCGCTTCGACAGCATCTCTGAATCTATCCTTCTCAACAGTGATCCAGACGAACTTGATCTTGTTCTTGTTCACGCCTTTCTCTAATTCCTGCGTCTTATATTCTATTATGGAATCTCCCAATCTCTCATCGAAGAATCCCTTTATCTCTTCCATACTCATGGGAAGTTCTATCTCGCTCATCTATCATCACCTCTCAATTTTTCTAGATGAAGCCATGCTTCCTTGACTCCGTTTATTACGTTCTCGGGCCTTACCGGACAACCATTTACGTATATGATGTGAGCGTCATCGGGCAGGAGTGTATCGATGGGGCCTTCTATCGCATAGCTGTCATAGAATACGCCGGTCGTGCTGCCGCAGTTACCGATGACCATGACAACTTTCGGATCCGGGGTCTGCTCGTAGACTCTGAGAACTCTTTCCTTCATCTTCTTTGTAACAGGGCCTGTGAACAGAAGTACATCAGCGTGCCTGGGTGATCCGACCAATTTTATGCCGAATCTCTCTGTATCATACCGTGGCGTCACCGCTGCTACTATCTCGATATCACAGCCGTTACAAGAACCGCTGTTCAAGTGGAAAACCCATAACGCCTTATCGAAAGTCTTTGAGAGTTTCATGTTATCTACCATCCTCCATTGATAAGTATACGAAGAACAATATCACGGCCAGTGCAAATATGAAGAAAAATATTACCTGGCTTATCTCACCTATCATCATGAACACTAACGTACCTGCGAGTGC
>JBNJFO010000017.1:0-16290 GCA_051746905.1 Thermoplasmatota archaeon | reverse complement strand
AGAAGAACCAGAAGAAGAGGAAGAACCTGAAGAAGAGGAAGAACCTGAAGAAGAGGAAGAACCAGAGGAAGTAGAACAATCGGGCAAAAAACGATCCGGCCAGGAAGACAAATACGAAAAATGTCCTCAGTGTGGTAACCTAGCTCTGGTCATAGAATCTGATTACTCAGCTTACTGTAAATACTGTGACTTCACAGCCATGGACATCCGGAAAGTGAAGATAACCAGATGATGAGCTTTCCTAACACCCTTCAAAAAACCCCTTTCTACATCACCTTTTTACAAAGAATTCGTTGAATTCACCGCTTGCTTCTTCGACTTCTATCTCTACACCGTCCACCCTCGCATGAGGTTGGTGGTTCTTACACCATTCTATGACTCTATCGACCTTTTCTTCTGGACCTTCGAAGATCGCTTCTACTCTTCCGTCTCGCAGGTTCTTCACCCAGCCTTCTATACCGACCTCCCGAGCCTTATCACGGGTGTTCGCCCTGAAGAATACGCCCTGGACCTTACCTTCGAAGAATACGTGCTTCCTGATCATCTTTTCACCATCTCTTTATTCGTTCTTCGACAAAAATATTTTACGGAACATCTGACATTATTAGGTGCGCCGAAAAATTTATAACCTATATGATAGTGCGATAACACGAGTGTAAATATGGATACTTACTTAGATTGTCTCCCGTGCTTTTTAAGACAGGCATTAGAGGCCAGCCGTATGGCCACGGATGATGAAGAGAAACAGAGAGAGGTTCTCGACAAGGTCATGCAGGAACTCCAGGGTTTAGAATTAGAAGGGATGAAACCACCTGATATCGCCGATAGAGTTCATTACATGGTCAGGAAGATCACCGGAGACGGCGATCCCTACAAAGACCTGAAGGATGAATTCAACGACAGAGCCCTCTTCATGTATCCGGATATGAAGAATAAAGTCGAAGATTCCAACGATCCATTATTAACAGCGACAAAATTAGCGATAGCCGGCAACATCATCGATTTCGGCCCTAACTCGAACTTCGACCTGGAAGGGACCGTTGAGGACGTCTTAAAAATCGATTTTGGCATAGATCATTTCGACAGATTCAAGAGAGAACTGGAAGATGCTGAGGAGATCGTTTATTTAGCAGATAATTCAGGAGAGATAGTCTTCGATAAGCTTATTCTAGAGGAGATGGACGATAAAAAGATCATCTTTGTCGTGAAAGGGGGGCCGATCTTGAACGATGCCATGCTGGAAGATGCTGAATATGTTGGTATCGACAAGCTCGCCGAACTGGATACTGTCAGCAACGGGCTTCCCAATACAGGTCCAAGACGAGATTCTAAAGAGTTCAAAGGATGGATGCGGGAAAAAGATATGGTCATAAGTAAAGGTCAAGGCAACTACGAAGTCCTCAGCGAAGCAGACCTGAATATCTTCTTCCTGCTGAAAGCCAAATGTCCCGTGATAGCAGGCGATCTGGGTGTACAAGTAGGAGATATCGTTCTAGATTGAAGGTCACAATTTCTTCATCAGAGTTCCACATTGGGGACAGGAAACCTGGTAACATGGCTTGTCTTTACTATGTTCTTTTTCATACCCGCAGTTAGGACATATGCAGGTGACCATACCTTTACTTCCTCCGCCCTTCTCTTTTACTTCGCTCTGTTGTTCATTCATATATTTCACCTAAACTCCTTGAACAATAATATTGAGGGTGTAATAATTAATTTACGTTTTATATCATAGTTTAGTTCAATCAGTAACGAAGGAGTGGTTCTTCATCCTGATACGGTCGGCTTTATCGTATCCTATCAGGTTACCGCAGGGACATCTCACTTCGTCGTTTTCCAAGTTGCTTTTATCCTCCAAGATCCTGTTCTTGTAACATTTGACGATCTTACCATCACCGTATTTGAGATATTTGAAGACTTTTTGACCGCATTCACTGCATCTGATATCGTAGGTCCTACGCCTCATCTTATGGCACCCTGTGGACAAGAAGATATGCATGCCCCACAGTTCCTGCAAATGTCTGCTTCGATCCTGGCTTTACCACCTTCTATGACTATGGCATCGACGGGGCAGGCATCAGCACATACACCACAACCCACACATCTTCCTTGATCAACCTCTGGGTGTTGTTTTCCCGGTATACCTGTAACTTCTGGTCCTACTGCATTACCACGGGGTGAAATATTTCTTGTTGTATCTGTTCCTATATCACCTATATCACGGGTCATCCTTTCACCGCAATTGGGGCACTGCGTCTCAAAGCAGGGCACACCTCTTTGATGGGACAATTTATCACCACACCTTGGACAAACACAATAACCGCTAGGCCCACTGCCAAAACCACCACCTCGCCCTCCTCCACCTCTTCCTTTTCCACTTCCCCCTCTACCCTGTCCACTGCCGCTACCTCTTCCTCCACCACTTCCTCTCATACTATCAACTCATCTTTCCAGAATATCGCTCTTGATCTTCGCCCAGATATCCTTTATCTTATCTGTAGTTTCGTTATCCGTGTATTCCACTATCGTTTTTTTCTGCATCTGGGCGTCGGTGAAAGCGTTGTCATAGGATATGTTCCCTAAGACTTCGATCCCTCTTTCCTTAGCTATCTCACCTATCCGTTCGGTCATATCCCAATTAAGGTCAGCTTTATTCACTATTATCCCAGATCTTATTCCGAAATGATCTGCAACATCCAGGACCCTTTCCATATCGTGGATACCTGATACCGTCGGTTCCGTAACAACAAGAGCGTAATCTGAACCGCTTATAGAAGCTATAACAGGACAGCCAGTTCCAGGGGCTCCGTCTATGATAGTTAGTTCGCTATCTTCTTCACCCAACATTTCAGCATTATCTCTGACCAGGGTGACCAGGCGACCGGTGTTCTCCTCGGCCATGCCTAACTTAGCGTGTGACATATCCCCCAGCCTAGTTTGCGAGATATACCATTCTCCGTTGACCGCCTCTTTCAGGTCCACAGCATCTTCTGGACATACGATATCACAGACTCCACAACCTTCACATTCGAGCGGATCTATCTCGTAGATGACTTCTCCATCCTCTTCTCTCTTGTGGATCGCGTCGAACCTACATTCCTCCATACAGATTCCACACGAGTTGCACTTATCCTGTATTATCTTTGCCTCATAGCTTCCGCTGAACAGACCTTTCTTCTTTATCTTCGGGTCTGTCAATAGGTGAAGATCAGCGGCGTCCACATCGCAGTCCGATAAAACTGGACCGTCAGCCAATGCGGCGAACGTGCCTGTCAAAGATGTCTTCCCCGTCCCTCCTTTACCGCTTATGATGACCAGCTCTTTTCGGTCAATGGATATATTCGAAGTCGAGTCCTGTTTTAGATCGGAGGAAACTATCTTCTCTCCACTCTCCTCCGTTTCTTCAGGTTTCTTTACCTTCCTCTTCACTCTTGCAGACTCCTCTACCTTTTTTGCCAGATCTTTGAAGAGCTCCTCGTATTCCTCAAGTTCATCGACGACTATATCACCTACAGAATACGTTTCAGCTATCTTCCTGTCGTCGGGTATCTCGCCTATGATCTCGAGATCTTCCACCTCACAGTATTCCTTCAATCTATCATCCTTGTATTCCGCTCTGTTGACCATAACAACAGGTTCCAATCCGATACTTCGGCACATATCTACCGACAATTTGAGGTCGTTGATACCGAAAGGCGTAGGATCCGCTATCAACACCGCCAGATCAGCTCCAGCGATGCTCTCCACCGCAGGACAAGCCGTTCCCGGAGGAGAATCGATGATATTGATACCGCCACCGGCTTCATCTTTTACCGCGTTTATCAATCTAGGGGACATCCCGCCTTCACCGGTCTCCAGAGTAGCGTAAGATACGTCCACCCCTTCAGAGTTACCCTTCATCAGTTCACCTATCTTTTTCTCCTTCTCGATTATAGCATCGGTTGGACAGACTATCGTGCAGGCTCCGCAGACGTGACACAGTTCGGGGAAGAATAGGATTTCTTCATTTACCATGGCGATAGCGTTGTAAGTGCAGGCTTCGACGCATTTCCCACAGCTTATACATTTTTCCGGATCAACACCTACTGGTGAATCCAACATGATGTCCTTTTTTTCGTGGATATCCGGTTTCAAAAAGAGATGCCCGTCCGGTTCCTCGACATCACAATCCAGATAAGTGACATCTTTGCCTAATCTATCCAATGTGACCGCCAGGTTGGTAGCGATCAACGTTTTACCTGTTCCGCCCTTACCACTAGCTATTACGATATTCATATTTTATACCTCTTTAAATGTAATAAGTTATGAAAAGTTTTTTCCATCATGATTCACAAAAGTTCAGATATATAAATAATTTTGGCTTTCCAAACTATATTTGGGTGTAGAAATATAGCTTACGGGATGAAAACACACCCAATCAAGAAAAAGATGATAAGAAATTTTTAAGTATCATGCTATATATGGCGAAATACCAAAAATATTTTGGATTACCAAAAACATTGCGGAACAAAAGCAAGGTGATGTAGAGATGATAGGAAAAAGAGAAGAAGAATACATCGAAGCGATCTACAGCGTGGTCGAGGACAAAGGATACGCTAAAGTGACCGACGTTTCGAAAGAATTAGAAGTGGGATTACCGGCAGTTACAGAGATGTTCCAGAGATTGGACGACAAGGGATATATCAACTACACTAAATATAGCGGAGTCACGCTCACCACCGAGGGTGAACAGATCGCTCACAAACTCTGTGAGAAACACGAAGTCCTGAGAGATTTCCTCGTTATACTTGGATTAGACGAAGGTATAGCCGACGAAGATGCCTGTAAGATAGAACACATAGTAGAACCAGAAACCATCGAGATACTGAACGAATTCGTAGACTTCATACGTGAATCCGAAGAACCGCCTTGGCTCGAAGATTTCCGCGAGTATCGGAAAAAGGATGAACTGAAAGATCAGCCCTAACCGTCTAACAAGTCATCCCTCTTACTAACCTCTGGTCATCTTAGCGCCGCACTTAGGACAGGTCTTCTCGTAGCAGGGTTGTCCTCTGGTATGTTCGACTTCATGACCACATTCTGGACAAACGCACTTTCCACCTGGTCCGAGTCCCTGACCACCAGGCTGTCTACCACGACCGCCTTGTCCGCCTTGACCTCTGCCAGCCATATTTTCTCACCTCCATTTTACTTTTTATATATCTATCGTGGATCCTACGTTACATCTTTTGAAAGCCTTAGGATATTTTTCTTTTATCTTATCTAGCAACATCGTACAATGGCAGGGTACTAAGAGAGCTATATCTGCTAACGAATCGATATCGCTAAATCCATGATATCCTCCGATGATACCTTTAACATCACCTCTCTTAGAAGTTTTCTTGATTATATTGTTGATACCTGGATGTCCACATCCGGTTAATATGTACAATCCATCTTTCCCCTCTACTATAAGTGATTGTTCTTTGACCGCTCTACCCAGTTGTCCAGTAGAGTAAACACCATCGCAGATCTTGACACTACTTTCAACAGGTATGATATCACCTGAAAGATCGAACTCCTTCTTTATCCGCTTGACTAAAGATTTTGGGACGTAGACTGAAACGTTATTATCTTCGAACATCGATAGTCCACCTATATGGTCCCAGTGTCTATGAGATATAACGATTATATCTATATCATCGATTTCTATACCCGCTATCGACATGTTATGGGATAAGATATCCTCGTAGTGACCGACGTCAAAAAGTATGTCTTTATCATCCTTCTTTATGTGAATAGATACACCCCAATCCGCCTTGAAATCATTATCTCCTAGGCTTTCTACTATACCCACGTTCTCATCAGCCCTGCTCTCGGCCCTGTTATCGTAAAGTATGGTGAGTATGGTAGCCTCATCTTCTTTTGATCTCATTTTCTCCCGTATTATAACTCAATGGTGTAAAAACATAAAAATCTAACCCCTGTTTTGGGGTGCCGATAGCAGTTAGGAAAGGGGGGCTGCAGTGCTAATTGTTTTTCATGTTCTCCAGTTCTTTCAATGTTCTCTCAACAACGGTCTTCTCTTTGTTGAAGTGCTTTGTCATCCTGTGGAGGCATTTCTGGGCCTCCTCCTCACCACCAAGATGTTCGGCACATGCTTCCATGTACTCTTTCGTTTCCCTCAAATTAGCTTCCACTTCTTCCGGTATCAACTCGCTGTCGTGTTTCACGGCGTTCTGTGGACATACTCCGTGACACCGCCCACAGTGAATACATCCGTCCATATCCACTTCGGCCTTTCCGTCTTTCATGTATATAGTATCCACAGGGCACTCGTTCGCACATATCTCGCAACCTATACAGTCGTTCTCATCTATCCAAGGCATTTTATCACTTCTTGTTTTTCTCTTTTTTCATGTAGTTTATCAAATATCTTCTAGAGCTTCATCGATCTCACCGTTGGGTAACATGGAATCAGGGTGATACACCCCATCTCGTTCTTTCTGAAATCTAACACAGCTTTTCCAGTCCCCTTTACAGTAAAGATCGACCCACTTCCTATCAAGTATTCCCTTGTTGTAAAAACGTTTCATAGGGCAGACTTGGTACCACTTACAAGGCTCCAAGAAGGTCTTCAGCTTCCTGTAATTCTCCCTCACTTTTTCCTCGAATGAGTCATCGTAGATCAAAGCTGCTGGATGCGCAACAGGGTATACCTTCTCTTCACCATCATCAGTCAAATACAGATTCCCAGTGAGTTCAGCAAAATCTTCGTTGAATGTCAGTCCGTATTTTTCAAAAAGGTATCGTGTGGCATAGTAGCCTAGCGGTACCATTACAGCGGGACCGACCAATCGGATCTCTTCATCGAGATAATATGAACACGCTTCGATCTCGTCTTGCTTCGGTTTCCTGTAATCTGGAAGCATGCATTTGATCAGATTCGTTATGTATATCTCATCCCGTCCCACGCCTGCATTTTCTAGAAGATCATCCAATATCTTTCCAGAGGGACCGACGAACATCCTGCCTTCTTTATCTTCCTTTTCACCCGGGGCCTGAGCTATCAGCATCACTCTCGCATCAGTATCCCCCTCTCCTGGAAGGGCATGCTTCCTTGTCTCATGAAGTATGCATCTTTCACAGACTTCGATATCTTCATTGAGTTCCTGGATGTCCTTCATCTCATGCCTTCCTCCCTCTTATCACGATAAACGATCCTTCACCATATCCCCCACTGGGTTCCTGTATATCATCTACAGAATCCAGGCCCCCAAATATCGTTTGAGCATAAGAGAGATCTTCGAACCCTGCTTCAAGTAGGAGCGACTCAACCTCACCCACCGAATAGAAATGAGCATCTTCGTAGAAAACGTTGCTTTTTTTCTTCTGCTGATATGCTCTTCCGACTCGACTTTCCTTATCCACGAAACCGATCACGATGTTCCCACCATCCCTTATCATCCGGTGAGCTTCTTTGATCGCCCTCCCAGCATCTTCGAAGAAGCATATCGTTGTGACTATCAACACGAAATCGAAGGAAGAATCTTTGAACGGCAGTCCTTCACCCACGGCCCTTACCACCTCTAAACCCTTCTCTTTCGCTATCTTTAGCATCTCGACAGAAGGATCCACACCGAAACCTATAGAGAACGGTTCAGAGAATCTACCGCTTCCGACACCCACTTCCAACCCTTTCCCATCTGGCAGGAGCACCTCGACGGCTTTCAATTCAGATCCGTAGGCTTTCCTGTTCTTATTGAACCACGATTCGTATCTTTCCGTATGTTCGTCGAAGGGCTTGGATAGATACTTCACACCACTCAAGATCGCTCACCATCCTCGTTTTTCTGAAAGTTGAAAACGCAACCTTCTGTGATACCTTCATCGTGTGCTACATCTCCGCAGAATCTGAAATCGAATGTAAATCCAGCTTCTTCGATCTCATCTACTACATCCTGGTTATCCATATCCTTGAACTCACCCATGGGAAAATCGTCCTTGGTGTGTTTTGGATGCACTATCAGAGAACCTCCGGATTTCAGGACTCTATGAGCCTCTCTGTAAAGCTTATATCTTCTTTCCTTCTCCATGTAATGAAGTATATCGAACAGAAGGACGACATCGATGGATTTATCGTCCAACTTCAATGAAACGCTGTCAGAGTTCTTTATTGTTTTGATATTAGATAAGCTACGTTCAGAAGCTTTTTTAGACACCGCAGATAATGGTTCTTCTTTCTTATCGACTGCAAAAACTATACCTTCATCTCCCACAAGTTCAGCTGCAGGTATAGAGTAGTGACCGTATCCACATCCGAAATCCAATACTTTTTGCCCTTTCTTTAGACCCATACGAATAAGGAATTCCACTCCGGCTTCTTTTTCCCATCTTCTTATCTCGTCATCCATCTTTTATCCATCTCAGCCTATCTTCCTCATGTAGAATTTCTCCCCACCGAAGCTCGTTTCGATAAGTTTTCCCTGGTCGATCAACTCATTAACTGAATCCCAGTCACCTTTGTCCGCTTTAGTTATGAGCTTATCTACCTGTCTTTCTCTCATAGGGTGGACTGAAGTTATACTCAGTAGATCCTCTTTAAGATCTCCAGACGAGGCGAATGTATCTCCTTCGTAACCGATTATATATTCTGCATCGATACCCCTATCTTCGAAGATCTTGTAAGCCTCGGTTATCTTCTCTTCATCAGGTGGCTCGGCCCAATCCTCCGCAGGAGGCCTCGTCGGGATCGAGATGGAGCTTTTATCGACATCTAAACCAGCTATGGTGTCAGCGATCTCCTTCAATTCCTTACTATCATCATTCATTCCCTTTACCATCATGGTTTCAGTGTTCAGTTCTCCATCGAATATTTCAGAAAAAACCGATGCACCTTCCAGTATATTCTCAAGATCCAGCTTTTTGTGAGGTCTATTCACCTTCCTCCACATCTCTTCCGACACTGCGTCGAACTTCAGAGATACCCGATCGGCCCTGGATAGTTCATCTCTCACATCTTCATCAGATATCAGCGATCCGTTGGATATTACCGCGACCTTATACCCCATATCCTTGACCCTCGTGATCTCATCTCCCAGGTTGATATCCAAAGTAGGTTCACCGTCGGGAACGAATGTGAGGTGATCGATGGGTTCTTCTTTTTTTAGAGCGTTCTCAACTTTCTCCCTGACACTTTCGACTACCTCATCTACTGTGTAAAATCTTTGTCTATCGACCCGCATGTCTATGGTCCTTCCAAGCTGACAGTAGACGCAGGAATACGTGCATATCTTTGGAGGGATGTTGTTGATCCCCAAGCTTTGACCCAATCGCCTAGAGGGGACCGGTCCGTAAGCTATCTTCTCTCCCATGGTCATAGAAAATAGTTTTCCATCCTGTTAAATGCTTCGTTTATCATGTCTTCAGACACGCAGAAAGATAACCGCATATGACTCTCGCCAGTGGGTCCGAAAGCGATGCCTGGAGTCGTGGAGACCTTCGCTTCTCTCAACAGTTTTTTACAGAATCTAGTCGAATCCTTTCCCTCATCGAGCTTGATCCTGGGGAACATGAGATAAGACCCCTTCGGTTTCTGATAATCGAATACATCGTCCAATCTATCAAGTCTTTCACACATCAGATCCCTGCCGGAGAGATAGTGTTCCCGGTATTCTGTTATACAGTTCTGTGACCCCTGGAGTGCCGCCAAAGCTGCGTATTGTGAAACCACTGGAGCACAGATAGCGAAGGGGATGTGGGCCTTCTTGATCTGGGTTATCATCTCTTCGTCGGCGTGGAGATAACCGATACGCCACCCTGTCATAGCATAGGATTTTGTGAAGGTGAAGGTGCTGATCACGTTCTTCCTCATCTCTGGGATAGAACCGATACTGAAATGTTCTTCACCATCGTAGGTGAAGTATTCATAAGCTTCATCAGTGATCACAATCAGGTCGTTCTCCAGTGCAATATCAGCTAACTCACGCAACTGTTCTTCCGTGAACACCGCTCCTGTAGGGTTCGCTGGAGAGCAGTAAAGGATGGCCTTGGTTCTCGGGGTTATAGCTTCTTTTATCCCTTCTATATCCAGTCCAAATCCCTCTTCCTCAATAGTAGGGACGAAAACCGGTTTACCCGAAGCTAACAGCACTTGTCGTATGTGCGTTGAATAAGTAGGCGTCGGTAGTATGACTTCATCGCCTGGATCGATGGCGGTCATAACAGCGGCGGACAGCCCCTCTATGGCTCCGATGGTGACGATTATCTGATCGATGTTCGCTTCGATATCATTTTCTCTTTTCAGTTTCTTCACTATCTCATCTCTAAGTTCAACAATCCCTTGGTTCTGGGAGTAGCCGTTTACCAGATCCTCATCTATCGCTTTCCTCGCGCCGTTTCCGATGTGTTCGGGCGGGTTAGATGTTGGTTTCGCCCATGAAAGGAAAGCTACATCATCTAGTTGCTTCGAAAGTCTGGTCATCTCGTGTATCGCCGATCTCTCTATCTTCTGTATCCGTTCAGATACGTTTATTTTATCATTCATCATTACACCTTTGTAAGCTAGATTATCGTCTCAATGGTAAACCAGATAATTTTGGCATATTTGTAATTTTGGGTGGCCGAATATATTATGGCTTATAAAATAATTCAATTATCACTCTTCACCGTCGTATAATACACATTCCTTCCTCTCACCGGTTTCCACAAAGTGTTCGAAGTGGTCTATCCATCTAGGGTCCTGGGGAGCTTTGTTGATGAAATCCACGAATTTCTCCAACCGGTCCATGGTCTTAACGCTCACATGATGCTCTATCTGGCAGGCGTCTATCTCCGCAAGCTCTCTTTTCACGCCGATTATCTCCAAAAAGTCGGCTATGATCTTGTGCTTGTTCATCAATTCATCTGCCATCTTTTTACCGGCAGTAGTAAGATTCACACCATGGTATCTTTCATACTTAACCAAACCCTTCCCTTCCAGCTTTTGGATCATCTCTGTCACTGAAGAATCCTTTATACCCATCCTCGATGCTATCAGGCCTGTCCTAGCCTTTCCATGTTTCTTTTCGAGAACGTAGATGTTTTCTATATACTCCTCGATGGTCTTTTTATTCATACTCTCTCTCCCTTTAGATCATAAACTCATCATATCCCTATCAATACCAATCTCATAATGGTGCCAACCAGGATGGCTGTGGATACCATTATAACAGCTGATTTGAACATATCTTTGATACCTAATTCTTTCACAAGAACAGCGAAGGTAGCTACACAGGGAAAATAGATCGTCAGAACTGTTGAAGCTATCACCAGCTGCATGGGACTCATATCAAGAGGTAGAAGCATCCCTACCGCCAGGTCTTTCCTTAGGAAACCGATCAAAAGTGCAGTGGTGGCTTCCTTTTCCAGTCCCAATAGCCCTGTTGTTATAGGTGAAAATATCGAACCCAACCACTGCAGAAAACCGATCGAATAAAGTAGATTTATCAACAGAACACCTGCGAACAAGAAAGGTATCGCCTCGGTCAGGAACCATCTGACCCTCATCCACGTTTTCTTAAGGATGGTCATCAGACTGGGTCTCCTGTAGGGAGGGATCTCCAGGAATATCTCAGGACTTTCTCCCTTGACATACCTGTTCATCAATAGACCTGCGATAACGTAGACTATTATCAACGTGATAAAAACTAGCAGGATGTAAACAAGTCCATAAGGTCCCAGTATCCCGAAGATCATAGCAGTCTGGGCCATGCATGGAACCGATATAGCCATCAATGTAGCCGAGATAAAACGCTGTTTTCTGGTCTCTAAAGTCCGGGTCGCTAGAGCTCCTGGAACGTTACATCCCAATCCCAAGAATACAGGCACTATCCCGTGACCGTGCATGCCGAGTTTGTGAAACACGTTATCCGTGAGTGTAGCCAGCCGGGGAAGATATCCAGAATCTTCTAATATGGATAGCATGAAGTAAAAAGCCACGATGTATGGAAGCACCATGCCGAAGGGAACGAACAAGCCCGTTGTGAGCATACCCATGGATTGGACATAATCTATCTCTCCATCGATAAGCTGACCTATCAATATGTCATGGGCGATACCCGGGCCCAACCAGGCGCTGATATCCATGGCTACAGGTCGAAACAATTCGAACAACGGTTCGAAGATGAAGCCGATCATGTTCTCACCGATCAATCTCACCAGCCAGAATGCTAAAAGTATGACCCCTAAAGCTATGGGGATACCGGTAGCCGGTTTGATAGTGAGTTCTGATATCCTATCTTTTAATGTATGGTGTTTTCTAGTGATCTTCTCCGCTTCCTTGATTATGTGTCCTATCTCCACCCATCTTTCTTCATCGGTCAATTCCTCAAATCTTTCAGGCGATCTCGCTTCGCTCATGTCTTTTACGAGTTCCTTTATGCCCTCCCCTGTCAATGCCACCGTTGGAACTATCGGAACACCTAATAGATCCTGTAGTTTCTCGACGTCGATATTCACCCCTACGTGTTCCGCTTCATCCCACATGTTCAAAGCGATGACCATAGGGATATCTCTCTCAAGAAGTTCTAGTGTCAAAAAGAGGTTCCTCTCAAGGTTCGTAGAATCCATCACGTTCACAACCAAGTCAGCTTCATCCAGCATCTTGGAAGAAACCTCTTCAGCTTTGTTAGTCGGCTCTAGAGAATATGTCCCAGGTGCATCGATCACTTTCACATGCTCTCCATCGAGATGCATCTTTCCAACAGAATAATCGACCGTGGTTCCGGGGTAGTTAGAGGCTACCACTTCCGCACCGGTAAGTCTTGAAAAAACCACGCTTTTTCCGACGTTCGGATTCCCCATCAGAACTACTTTTCTCATTATTCCCGCCTAACGATGATACGATTAGCCATCCCTCTTCCTATGGTAGTGTTCCTGCCCTCTACTTTCACTACAAGTGGCCCACTCATTGGGTGTTTTGTGACAAGTTCTATTACCTTATCTTCCCTTATACCCATGGTGCGCAATCTCTTCTGAAAAACTCTGCCACCGTTGAGAGACTGGATGGTGGCCTTATCTCCTACTTTCAAACTAGTCAAAGGTATGGTCATGATGATCACTTTTAGGTGTTCCTAAAGTTCTATGAATGATGATTATAAGCTGATTTATTTAAAGTTTTGGTAAGCCTAAACTTATTGATAAACCCGAATATTGTTTACAGGAATCTACCGTCATCTACAGTGTCTGGAAGTTTTTCCACGTTCTCCTCCAACCAACCGTATCTCTCTACATCGTATCTATCGAAATCTGGAACATAAGGTTTGATATCTAGAAGTGGTGTCCCATCGACCACATCGACGTTCTTTATCTCTATTATGTTGTCCCTGATCTTCATCAACTTTACCACTGAAAGACCGATAGGGTTCGGTCTGCTGGGTCCCCTCATGGCGAACACACCGTGCTTTTCATCGTCCATATAGGGTTTGACCTGAAGTGGATGTTCTTTGGATCTATGGAAATGATATAACAATATGATATGAGAGAAACCGTCTAGATCTTTGAGACCATCTATGTATTCGCTGTAAAGCTCTACTTTTCCTTGAGTTCCTTCAGCTGCCCTGGGTTGTATAGGGGTTCCTTCCGGCTCTTTATTTTCAGTGTAGATTATCCCTATAGGCTTGTATCTTACCTCATCCATCTTCATACACCTGTATGATCCTTTTTATCCATTATATCGATGACCGTTCCTTCCAAAAATGAAGCGAGTATCATCCCGACCATCAGTATCACAACAAAACCCCATCCGAAATAGAATATCATGACGGGAAGCAGCGGAAGTTTGATGCTCCTGTTGTAGAGGAACGCAGCGACCAGTCCCAACCGCATACCCTTGTCGTTCAGATCCTTCAACAGCGGATACCATACATATATCGGACCGTGGCTAAGGATCCCTGCGGCTATGGCGAGTCCCCACCCTTTAGCTCCTGACTCTTCACCAACGTGTTTGGCGATGGCTTTTGGTTTCATGAAGTAGTTCATAAGTCCCATCAGCAGGAAGACAACGATGATTATCGGAGCTATGTTGATGAGGACTTGCCCGCTGGTGTCCAGAGCTGTGAGTGTTTTCGTCCTATCGACCAGGAAAAGAAATCCATACAGAGCCCAAACGATGCCAAGGAAGTACCATTCGTATGGTGTGTCCTTTTTCTTCCCTTTCTTCCTTTTGCCTCGTCCATTTTTCTCGCCCTCCTCTTTCATGTTATCACCCCTACTAGAAATACAACTATGATCGATAATATGAGAGAAAGGATGAAACTGATCCCGTTGCGAAGCGTGGCGAATTTTTTACCGAAGAATTTCGCTTCTGCTGGGAACTGTATCACACCCACTGTGACCCAAGTCACGATGAAAGCTGTAACTGCGAACAGACTAACACCTTCTTTGAGCAGTTCACCACCGATTATGTAACTGGTTATCGGGTTCCCGGCTGATACGCTCCCTATGAGAGCTCCTATAAATGTGTCACTTATCATCGAGCCAGTGAAGATCGAGGAAAGCATCTCCTTGGTTACGAAAGATTTGAACAGCCCTACGAGAAGAACTACCCCTATGAGCATGGGCAGTGCGTTAAGTATACCCTTGGTGGCCTTTCCAAAAGCCTTCTTCAGTTTCTGCTTATCGACCATACACAACACCTCTTATTCATACTGAAGTCATCATCAACTTACCGTGCTTCACACCCTTGGTGCTGATCAACCTATCAGCTATCTTCTTGACGTCCTTAGCTTTCCCTTTGATAGCCATGGTCTCCATGCAGTTGTGCTTGTCCAGATGGATATGCATGGTAGATACTATATGGGTGTGATCTTCGTGCTGGATATCTGTCAGCTTATCAGAGATACCGTGTTTCTCATGATCGTATACTAGAGTCAGAGAACCGTAGACTTCTTCATCTGGCCTCTCCCATTTTTCCTCAACGAGAAAATCACGGATAAGATCTCTTATCGCCTCTGATCTGTTGGCGTACATCTTGCTCTCTATCTTCTCGTCGAATTTTTTTAACAAGTCTTTAGGGACCGAGACCCCGAACCTGGTCGTGCTATCCATCGCTACCACATTAGTGTTATTCATGGCACAAATATATACTTTACGTGTTACCTTTTTCGAAAAACTTAATAATAACACAATTATCACTTTCGTGCTACAGGAGATATATGATCATGGACCCAAGGAACGAGATATGGAAATTGATAGACGATGAAGATGTCGAAGGATTACTTCACAAAGCGGCTGTTCTACACGGACATTACTGTCCCGGGTTAGCTCTGGGAGTAAAAGGTAGTTACGAGCTGGTGAAGAGGATGAACCTTAGGTCCGAAGGTATGGAAGATGTTCTAGCTGTCGTGGAGACCAATAACTGTGCATCAGACGGAGTCCAGTTCGTAACGGGCTGCACTTTCGGGAACAATTCACTCATATTCAGAGACCTGGGAAAAACCGCTTTCACTCTAACTGATAGAGAGGGGAACGGACTACGGGTGAGGGTGAAGAACGACGCTTCAGAGCACTGGGACGAGGAAGTGGAAGATTTCTCCGACCTTTTCGAAAAGGTAGTTACTGAAAGAGAAGGGGACGATGAAGACAAAGAGAAGTTACTCAGCTTATCAGAGAAAGCTTCTATAGCCGTTGTGCACACGGAACCAGATAAGATATTCGAATTCGAGGAAGTGGATGTTAAGATTCCCGAATACGCACCGATACACGAGAGCTACATCTGTGATGGATGCGGTGAGAAAGTTATGGCTACCAGAACTGTAGAAAAAGATGGCGAAGTACTCTGCCTGGATTGTTCCGATTCGGATCATTCCGAACTAACCGGATTCGGTATAATGGAAAAGGGTGAGAAGTGATGGATAAAATTACAGGTCTGGCCGTTCTAACCATCATGATCGTCTCTATCTCGTTCAGTGGTTGTGTTACCGAAGAAGGCGAGGGAGTGGACAAATTCACGGTCACGGATATGGCCGGCAGAGATGTGAATGTTCCCGAAGAGATAGACGAAGTGGTAGGTATCGAAGCCGGCGCGCTGCGTTTACTGGTTTACATGAACGCGACAGATATGGTTGTAGGTGTGGAGGACTTCGAAAAAACAGATCCTAAAAGACCATACATAATGGCACACCCAGAACTTCAAAACAAGCCCAGCATAGGTCCCATCCACGGTGGAGATCCGGAACTCATCACCTCCAAGCAGCCAGACGTGATCTTCTGGACCTATACGGAAGCCGGAGAGGCTGATGATCTGCAGCAACAGACAGGGATCCCGGTTAT
>JBNJFO010000016.1:0-16838 GCA_051746905.1 Thermoplasmatota archaeon | reverse complement strand
GACATTGATAAACGGCCCTCGCACTAAAGAAAGCGGATTAGAAAAAATTCATGGGAAAAATTTTTAAACTAGATTAATGAACACATACCATGGATATAACGATACCGCTCCATCTAGAATTGTTATATTATCTATTGACCCTGCCTATCTTGATGGTCATCACGTTCTATATGTTTCTCTACAGTAGAAGTTTTCTCGAGTATTTTGATTCGCTCACCCATAAAGATAACTCACACAAAAACAAGTCTAAGAAAAATGCTGACATCGTCAGAAATGAAAAAACCAAGATGAGAAAATATGAAGCGATGGTTGCAGTGATACTATTACTCGTTGTATTATCGTGGAGCCCTGCAGCGTCAGACATCGCAGATCAAGGAGTACATAGAGAGATCAAGGGCCAAGGTGGTGCCTTGGAGATATATATCACCGACCCCGTTATCCACTCTCTAGGACCTTCCTACGACACCGATAGTATGATCGAGGAGATGGAGGAAAAACCTCGGATATGGCTTCCGGAGGAAGTCGATGACTACGTGGACCTTGAGGATATCACCCGATTACCGGGGAGACTGGCGATATATAGATTGTACGGAGGGCGCTATATCATAACTTACACGTATTTGAGTCCATTTCCTATAATCAAAGCCTATGGTTTCCTATTGAACGATAACGGTGACGAGATCATACATTTCTCAGGAGAGGACACCATCCTATATCCGTTCAACCCTGCTAGGGCAGGCGATATCGCAGATTGACTAGTTGTGGATCTATAATATCTACCTATCAACCTTTTTATATATCACTATTATAACTCATTATAAGATGTTATGATGACACGACTTAAGATCATCTTAGTAGAACCGAAAACACCCGGTAACATCGGTGCGATAGCCAGAGTTATGAAGAACTTCGGCTTCAACGACCTTGTCCTCATAAACCCACCTGAGATAGATTCCGACGCTAGGGTGAGAGCCATGCACGCTGAAAAGGTACTGGATGATGCCGTCATAGAGGATGACTTAAGAGAAGCTTTAGAAAAGTACGACATGGTGATCGGAACTTCGGGCATCGAAACCGATAAAGAAAAAAGGTTCATAAGGCAGGCCAGCTCTCCCCGGGAGTTAGCTTCCGATCTCAGCGGTTACGAAGGCCGAGTAGCTATCGTTTTCGGTCGTGAGGACCACGGCCTCTCCAACGAGGAACTCAACCTCTGTGATAAACTCGTGAGGATACCGACTTCCGAAGAATATCCCATCATGAACCTTTCCCACGCTGTTTCTGTGATATTATACGAATTGTATTTAGCAAATCTTGAAAAGACTGGCGATGAGGAAGTCGTATACGAGAAAAGTACGAAAAGTGAAAGGGAGCGGTTGATCTCATCGTTTTCCGACCTTCTGCAAAGGGTCGATTATCCTCAACACAAACACAGGAAAGCCGTCATAATGTTCAGAAGACTTCTTGGACGGGCGACGACTACAAAATGGGAATACCACAGGCTGATGGGTATAGTAAACCAGATAAATAGAGAACTAGATAGAGAGATAGATAGATAGATAGATAGATAGATAGATAGATAGATAGATAGATAGATAGATAAGAGAGATAGATAAACTTGAAAGGTAATATTATAACAACTTATTTTATTTGATACCGACCTTTTCGGCCATCTTCTTCTTCAACTCGTTCCTATCTTTTGCCTCTAGACCAAAATATTCCTGGAATTTGGGACTTGTCCTTAATGAATATGTTCTGCCGTCCCTCTCAGAGAGGATCAGGTCCATATCGGTCAACTTTTCTACGTGCTCGTATACTTTCTCACCGACCATCTTCTTCAACTCGCTCTGCTTGACCGGTTGATAGTAAGCGATAAGGGCTGCGGTCTTAAGAACGTCCTTACCTATATCGTCGTCCATGAACTGTAAACCGTACTGGTTGTAGGTGGGGTTCAACTGCATGGAGTACTTCCTACCGATCTTCTTGATCTCTAATGCGGTCTTGCGGTTCTGATACATCCTCCTTATCTTCTTGACCGCTCTTCGTATCTCGGTTCTGTGTATGCCTAGGTACTCTTCCATCTCGGGGACGGTGAGTGGCCTACCGGCTGAAAAAAGAGCAGCCTCTACAATACTGACCGTTTCTTCTTCATCCGAGCCTTCTTCAGTTTCTTCTTGTTCATCAGTTTCTTCTTGTTCATCAGTTTGTTCGTCAGTTTGCTCTTGTTCTTCAGTTTGCTCTTGCTCTTCAGTTTCTTCTTGCTCTTCAGTTTCTTCTTGCTCTTCAGTTTGTTCGTCAGTTTGCTCTTGTTCTTCAGCTTCTTCTTCAACAACTTCCTCTTCTTTTTCCTCGGATGGCCCTTCGTCACTTTCTCCTTGTGGCATGGTGATTGGAAAATGGAAACCAGATATATTAATCTACCGCAGTATAAATTAATCTTACATGATTTCTCAATCCAAAAAGACAAATACTTTATTTCAATAATAGGATTCGAGATCATGCCCGTAATATCTGTAGATCCCGATTCATTGATGGAGATGACCGATTCCGACGAATTAGAGTTGTTGAACGACCTGCCCAAGATAGGGGTAGAGATAGAGAGGATGGAAGACGAAGGTTGGGATCTAGAAGTATCTCCAGATAGATGTGATATGCTATCTGTAGAGGGTATCGCCAGGACGTTCAACGGGTTCAAAGGGAAGAAAACTGGCCTTCCCCAGTATAAAGTCATCGAAGATGATGATCAGATCGTAACTGAAGTCGAACTCAGCGTTCAAGAAGTTAGACCTTACATAGTGACAGCCGTCGTTAAAGATATCAAACTTACCGATGCTCTACTGAAGTCTTTGATGGATGTGCAGGAGAAATTACACCTCACTCTTGGAAGAGGGAGAGAAAGGGTGGCCATAGGAGTCCATGATCTAGCTCCGATAAAACCGCCTCTCGTTTACAAAGCGGTAAAGCCGGATGACATCAGTTTCGAACCCTTGGAAAAGATGCACGAGATGACACTAAGAGAGATACTGGAAGAGCATGAGAAGGGGAAAGAATACGCACATATATTGGAAGGGAAAGAAAAGTATCCTATCATATTGGATTCTGAAGATAATGTCCTCTCTTTTCCGCCTGTGATAAACGGTACTTACACTCAAGTGGACCCTGAAACCACGGATCTTTTCATCGATATGACCGGTACAGATATGAAAACACTCGGGTATACATTGAATATATTAGTCACGATGTTGGCTGATAGAGGTGGAGATATCCACCAAACGTCCGTAAGATACGGTAACGAAGAGAAATACTATCCCGATCTGGAGCCTGGTTCGATCACTATATCCTTTGAGGAAACGAGAGAGCTGATAGGTGTTGATCTGGAGGAAAGTGAAGTTGTTGATATATTGTCGAGAAGCCGGTTGGATTCTTCTATCGATGGGGACGAAATAGAAGTGACTTACCCAGCCTACAGACACGATATCATGCATCCTTGGGACATAATAGAAGACATCGCCTACGGGTACGATTTCGATAATTTCGCAGGAGAGATGCCGAAAGAGGTCACATTGGGGAAGAGTTTACCCGTGAACAGAGTTATAGAAGCGATTAAAGAACTGATGGTGGGCTACGGTTTCAAAGAAGTGGTCAATTCCGTTCTAAGCGACGAAGAGAGCCAATTCGAAAAGATGAGATTACCTGTGGACGATGATGTATCCCTGGTAGAGAACCCCGTTACGGAAGATCAAGGTTGTCTCAGAACATGGGTGCTTCCTTCACTGATGAATAATCTGAAGAACAATAGGAACAAACCGTTACCTCAATCTATATTCGAGGTGGGAGAGGTTGTGAACAGATCTGTTCAGAGAACTCAGTTCTGTGCGGTGGTCACCCACTCCGAAGCAGGATTCACGGAAGTCAAATCTAAAGTCGAGGGGCTGGCTAAAGGATTGGGACTCACAACCGAGATCAAGGAGAAGAATCATGACTCTTTCATCAGGGGTAGATGCGCTTCCATAGATGTATCCGATGAAGAGATAGGCTTTTTCGGTGAAGTTCACCCGGAAGTCATCTCCAATTTCACACTTGAGAATCCCGTTATAGCACTTCTTATGGATATCGATAAGATCGCGGATATCAAGAACATGTGAAAATATTATTGAATCGATTCATAACTCTATCATGAAAATAAAAAGAAAGTAAAAGGGAAAAGTGTTTTTTGTTTTTTATTATTTCAGAGATCCTTCATCCTTCGAACACTTCGTCCTCTTCTTCGTAGACCACTTCTTCAGTGATCTCTTCCTCTTCTATGACCTCGCCTTCGTCGTCGATGAATTCTTCTTCCTCTTCAAAGACTTCTTCGTCTTCGACATCTTCAGCTTCCTCGTAGATGTACTCTTCATCTTCATCACCGAATTCGTCGAACTCTTCTGGTTCTAGTTCTTCAGGTTCTTCTTCACCGTAGTATTTTGGAAGGATCCAGAAGCCCATGAATATGCCGAAGAGTAATGCGGCCAATATCCATAGTATCGAAGCCACAAGCATATTATCTGATCCCTCTGTTTCTTCAACTTCTTGGCTCGTTTCCCCGCTAAGGTCGATGACCTTCTGACTTTGGACCAGATTACCGAGTTCATCTTCAGCAGTTACTGTCACTTCGTTGACAGATCCTTCTCTCAAGGTTATCGTTTCCTCGAAACTTCCATCATTTATCCTCGCTAAACCGCCGTTGACGTAAACCCTTCTTCCATCTTCGTCGATTTCACCTGTTATCACTGCTTGATCGCCGGTCAATTCATAAGACCAGGTAAATACGGGTGGACTAGTATCCTTTGATATAGTAATATTCATCCATGCCTCATTTCCAGCTTCATCGATGGCTCTTACCTGAAGTATGTTCTCACCTTCTTTCAAATCGATGACCCCACCGAATGACCCATCGTTATATACCTTCATAGATTCTCTGTTTACCTCAACATCGGTTCGACCTGACTCTCCTTCGATTACTCCTTCGACTTTTGCGCTGTCCTTTTTGACTAAGGAATCCCTTGAACTAGATGGTTTAAGGATTGTTATCTCCGGTTTAGTCGTGTCCTTATTTAGGTACACCGTGGTTCTCTTTTGATTATCCGCAGCATCCCTACTCTCGATCGTGATTTCGTATTCGCCTTCATACTCTAAATCTACATCGTATTCGAACTCATTGTCTGTAAGTGTCAAATCCTTACTCTCTTTATGGTATTTATGCGAGACCGATATGGAAGCCTCCCTAGTATCTTTACTGAAGATACCGCCTACCTTAAAACTATTATCGCGGGTATAAATCGTTTCTCCACGGTAATCAGATAGCTCGTCGGTAAATTGTAGATACGGTGATTCCGTATCAACTTCGAAACTCCATGTTTTGCTCACAGTATTGTTGGCCACGTCAGTTATATTTAATTCAACATAATGGGACCCGTCAGAGAGTGGTTCTTCTGGCATAAATGCAAATCCTTTGCTCGATGGTGTGATCATGTACGTGATGTTTTCACCGTCTAACTTAAGTTCAAATGAATTTAGGTCTATCCCTGACTCATCACTATATGACATACTGATTATAGGTGTGGAATAAGGAATCGTACTGCCTTCCGCAGGAGTTTCATCTTTCAATCGGGGACCTTTCGTATCTAGATTGATCACCACGGGAACTGTTATCATATCGGGTACCTCTGATGGGCCTACTTTCATAACGCCGCCGTATTCTCCATCGTTGGTATCTTGTGAAAACGCCCAAGTCACGTTCAATCCATTTTCTTGGTAAGGCTCAGAATGAGTCTTAGTTACATATTCGCCTAGTTCATCTTCCGTGATATCTGGATGATGCCCGTGGGCTTCATATCCTTTCACACCGGCTAAGATCGTGGTCATTGACAGGTCAAAGTTACCTTCATCACCCATTACTGTCCAGCCATACACACAAATTATGTAATCTCCATCTGGGGGATTGAATAATTTAACCCTTTCATCCGCATCAGCGTCAGCACACGTCGCATAGGGTCCAGTACCTGAGTCTGCATAGGATTCATAGTCTGTAAAGTCGGGCGTGATCAACTCATCGAATTGTGGCTTCCCGTCACCGTTTGCATCATAAACGAGACCTAAATCTAAGTCAGGTGCGTTGTCATGACCCTGTATATGTACATCCCATGACAGTGCGTTTTCCAAAGTTACCACTTTAGTATAACTGCTCCTCTCGATCATCGCTCTGTTCCATGATTCATACGTGGTTATTCCAGATGTATCATCATCCATCACCACTTGATCCGGGTATTCTTCTTCATCACCAGGGCCAACGACAGAACCTCCATAACCGTATCTTTCCGTGTTCCAAGTCATCCCTATCTCTGCATTACCCGATAGATGATTTGTGTAATGATCCAATTTTGTGTCCGTTAGGTCTAAAGTACTGGTCTGTACATCTACATCATGCGATGTTGTCTTGTTCAAAATCGTATTATGAACTGCTATCACGTTAAGTCCAGGGACTAAACCTGATGATACTATCTCCTGCGATTCACCTGTATTGGTAAAGAATTCATCATCTTCATCACTACCGACCTTGTGTCCTAGAGTATAAGGAGATTCGTCTCCGATAGGTTGATCCAACTCATTCAATACGTGTATATCCATATCTGTGGTGGCGGTGGATTTTACAACATCTAACCAAACATGATCCACCAACAATTCCCAACCGTCTGAATTTGCATACTGGTCATGTTCAATTTTAACTTCGAGATCACTCACGTTCGTAGGATCACCCAATTCCCTTGTGATATCGATGTATCCATTCCGATAGGTCGTTTTTGGTGTGACTTCTAATGTTTTATCAAAGTTTTCGCCTAGGATCTTGAAGCTAACTTTCATCTTATCTTGCTTCTTAGTTTCATTGACCAAGGTGGATCGATATTTTACACCTATCCTAATATCTCTTATATTACCTTCGGGTGCTTCAAAATTTTCGGTGTTGATATATCCATCACCTTCTATTACTGCTGGAACATCATCTTCAACAAAGATTTCGGATACATTCGTAGCTTTTTCCGTTTCAAATATGGATCTAGGTGGATAGACTTCGTTCACACTCCAGTCACCATCGACCATGAATTTTAATTCGTCTGGGGGCGAACTGTATTTCCCTTGTTTCGGTATATCTAAATAATAATATCTCCAATCACCTGACTTTTTAGTGTCGGCTCCACCCCCTCCCATCAAACCTCCAGATAGGAAAGGCGTATCCATGTTTTGAGAGTTGAATTCATACCTTGAACCATATGCCGATATATGAGCGACGACAGGTATAACTTTAGATCTGTTGTAATAATCATAAGTGACCGACAAAGCGTCCCCGGCTTCGAGTGGTTCTGTAAAAACGATGGTTCGATTGTATCTTTCGAACGTATAATCATCTCCATCTGAAAGTATCTCTTCTCCACCATACCAAGGATACCGGTTGACCGTTAAACTACCCTCTTTGTAATAACGTGGATGATAGATCGATTGTGGTATGACAACTTCACTGCCGTCGAATGGCCCGGAAGCGTAAGAGTATGTGAAATTTATCCGACTTGTCTCGTGTATGTCCATTATAGGCGACGTCAAATAAACTATACCTTGAGAATGATCTACCGTATAATTGGATTCTGGTACCACCGTTTCATTAATCTCGAAGGTGAGATTCCCCTCAACTATGTTTTCATTGGCTAGATCGAATCTGCCTCCATCAAGATATGAGTAATTATACCTGATGAAACTATCTGCAGGTAAAGGATATTCTAGATTTACCTCTCCGTTATAACGATCCAGTGTTATATTACCGTAATCAAAGGTTGTATTGTACCAGTTGTATGTAGGATTTCCCGTTGGATCGAATGTTGATCCAAAATCTACCTCCACCCATCCCGTAGTCTCATTTACAGTATAAGCTGCCTCTGGTATGGTGTTACCTATATTTCCGAAATCAACCCTTGATACACTAACACTGTCAAAACGGGGGTCGCTTTCATTGTAACCTAACCAGTATGCCCATACCTGATCGGTGATCTTAATCCATTCGTCTTGGACCTCCTGAACGACCTGGGGTCTATTATAATGCGAATACACCCACGTGATGGTGTCTTCAGAGAGTTTTCCTGTTGCATTACCAGCACCGAAAAACGCAGGGTCTTCAATCAGTGTTTTTATCTCACCATCATGAGACTCATTTTCAACATCGTATTTTGTAACGTTGAATAATTCGGTTTCAGGTTGATTTTTCAGATCATGGTTCACTATAACAGAACTATCATATGTTCCTGGTTCAACGTCTTCAGGGACTTGCATGCTGAGATTCAAAACTTCTTCATCCGTGATCGTATCGATATTGTTCGTCGAAATCCATTCCATGTCCGAATAGGAGAAATATTCCATCTTGATCTCATATTCATAACTATCAGTCACAGACGTTTCAAATCCCACAACTAATCCATCTTCTATCTCCCGCATTGGGTCGCTAGCACTGACCTGAAGTGTGGACGATGGTAGTCTGCATTCATTTATGGGCTCTAGCTCTCCAGAATCGACTGTACCTGAATAGTCGTCGTCATGCCAGTCATATATGGTCAACCGGTTCGGGTCGTCGTCACTCCCTATAGAGTTGGAATTCGTAGATACCGTCACTCTGAGTGAGGACGAATCATAGGGGATGTAATCCGTGATTATTTTTTCGTAGTCCTCATTCGAACTGGCATCAAACGTCAATTCATCTTCACCTACCTTCTTGAAGATATTAGATGATACGGATACCTCTTCCGTCCCACCGAGATTGGTTATGTTGATCTCTTTAGTATAATTCTTACCAGGTTCCACAAAATTGGGGAACGATGAATAGGTATCTCCGTGATAATCGCCGGGTTCCCACCAGTTGTCAGAGAACTTCAGTCCTGAACTATTTGTAGAAAGCTTAATACAATCTAAGGCATCGATGAAACCACTTCCCTGGGTGAACACATCATAACCCATATCATGTGAAGAGGATAGCATAATGTTCCTCACTTCCTCTCCGGTTGGGAAAACACCGTTTGTATCGTTATAAGATTCATAAACTAAAGCTGCGATACCTGTCACCACGCCTGCAGATAATTCTGTGCTTGACCACGGGCGGGATGTGTATGAACTCGATCCGTCTTCACCTCTCACACCTAAGGGTAAGTCTACATAACCCGTTCCTACAGCGATAAGGTCTGGTTTTATCTTGCCTGACGATGTAGGTCCTCGAGATGAGTATGAAGGTATCTGCATGTATCTAACGTTACCTGCAGAATCTATCTCATACGTTGAAGCCCCAGTGACGAGAGCGTTCGTAGAAGTCGGTGATAATGCAGTACCATAACCATAACCATCATCACCTATACCCGTGATAAATATAGTTGACGGATTTTTCTTAGAGATGTCATTAAGATTCTGGGAAAATGTATCAAAACCTGTTTCATAGGTATCTAACTTGGGCGCAGTATAAACTACCTGGGAGTCGTCTTCAGTACCCGTCACCCCGTCATAACCATGTGTCGCAAATCTCCACGAATTCACCAGGTCTTTATCTGCGTTAGCTATAGGTATGATCTTGGTACCTGGTGCTGCTCCTTTTATCTTTCCATTCGATGGGTCTAATGAACCAGAACTAGTGATAGTAGAGGCTATCCTCGTCCCGTGGGTTTCTGCCTCACCTTCGATAGAATCCCATGTAAAATCACCGATAAGAGCTATCATGTCGTTTCGCCCTGCTGTCGGGACAAAGTCGATATCCTTCTCTTCTGCTAAAATGTCTGAATACGGTAATGGTTTTCCATCGTATTGGTAATCTATGGTTAGCATATCTTCAGATGTATGTTCTCCCGTAATTGTTACGTTGCCTTCTTCCTTATCCACCTTATATGGTTTGAAAGTATAAGTAGCGTTTACTGTCGAATTTAGCCATAAACCATGTGTGAACCGGATGTCACCTTTCTCTGAATCGTATTCATAATCATCTTCTAAAAGTTTACCAGTGTAATTATAGAATGCATTTATCTCGATGTCTTTTGGGTAATCGGCTATGAAGCTGGTTCTAAATTTGACTTCCCCCGTTTCCTTGTTCAAAGTGTAATTTTTCGCGGGTATTTTGACCATTTCGGGTGATCTGTATAAGGAAAGGTCGTGGATGGTGTAATCCTCCACAAGTTCACCAGCTTCTATAACATCATGGTGTGGAAGGTCGAAACCTTCTTCTTCACCTTCAACACTTTCGAAAACGGTTAAATTTTCCACGGGCATGAATTCTCCATGCATAACAATATCCTCTTCATCCTCTATGAAGGGGGCGATCTTTTTTTCCGAACTCAACTGGAAAGTTTTAGTCTCTGTGACTTCGTCCCATTCTTCACCGTTCTTGTAAACCACCACTCTGTTGGGGAAACTAACAAGATTATCGTGCTCCAATTCAGCTATGTTCTCCTCTTCATCATCTATGACCAACTCTTCTCCTGTAATCAATTTAGCATCAGAGTTGAAATACAACATACCTGCAGAAACATCTGCTATCCCATCGTCGTTCAGATCTATCGTCCCTACGGGATTTTCCTTGTTCATCATGGCATCATCTCCATCGATAACATAATCTTGATTGAGGTCCACGTAAACATTTCCCTCATGAACGATGACGCCGATATCGCCATATGTCTCTCTAAGCAATTCACTAGTATGGGTCCCAAAGTGATAAGGACCTTCACCTATGCTTTCATCCACTTCTACTTTGGGCATCTCCTTTCTATTCAGATTTGACAGAGTGACAGGGGTTGAATCTCCAAGTGCATGATCACGGCCATCTTCACCACCGCCATGGATATCGTAATAATCCTTCAAATTGAATTCTGTGGGAGAGGCATCTATCGCTCTGCTGGGCTCATCAGTTTTAACCAATGCCATCTCCAATGCTAATGAATCTGCATCATCGAATATTTTCCTTGGAACTTCCATCTCTGCGAAGCCGGATTCTACTGAACCACCTGATTCAGCGCTATCATATGCTAGCCCGCCGTCATGCTCTCTCAAGCTCATGGGGCCATCCCAATCACCTATCGTTTCATTCCAACGGTATATCTTTGGATCCCTGAACAGATCACCTGTTGTATCGTCGATCTTTCGGATATAATCTGTATATATCACATAATCTGGTTTATTTTGATAGAACATGGTATAACTGTGGCTGTCAACATCCCACTTCCTCAAAGATGCCTCAGCAGTTGCGGAAAGAACTGTTTTGTTATCACCGGCGAAAGCGAGTTGTTGTGTTTCGTACCCTTTCGGATTGTCTATCTTATTCTGTAATTCTAAAGTTTCGTTCAAAATGTGTATCTCGCCTGTTTCTGTAGATGCGATGATATTTCCTCCATCATCTGAAACATCGACAGTACTCATCCTCAGATCGTACGTACACAACAATGAATCTATGAAAAGTTTTCCAGCTAGTTCAGGAGTTCCCGTGACGTTTTCGTCGATGAATCTTACCAGAACTCTACCCAGATCATCACAATAAGTATCTTTATCATATGTCGTTTTCACATTATCAAAGCTATCTGTAGTTTGTTTTGAATAAAGGCGAGTTTCTTCCTCCCATGTTCCTGACTCATAATTATATATGTAAACGTCGCATCTTTCGGTCGTTGGGGTGGTGTCGTTCCACAAGAAATTTCCCCTCAAAACAAAATCTTTAGGAGGTCTTTCTCCAGAGGGAAATTGCATAGTGTATGTCGAATTTAACCGTTTGTGATTTTCAGTTCCCGTTTCTTCTACCACTCTGTAGCTATCATCATTCGCAGTGGTATTTGAAAAATCAGGTTCACCTTCTATTAAATTGCCAACCGATAAATCCTCATCATCGATGAAAGCTGTACTGAAAAGTTGGTATTCATCAGTTATAGTTTCAGTTCCTGTATCCCACATATAAACGATATTATCCGAATTTGCATCACCCACTGTCAGTAAATTGAGGGCGTCGGGCATCCATCTAAGGGCAACGTCGCCGTTATGTCTTTCAGGGGACTCTGCAAAATTTGATCCGTCCGTAATATTTTTTACTATACTAGAACCATCACTTCTTCCTATGGCTAGTAGATCGCCATCGACAGGATTGAATTCTATATCCGTAGGTGTGCCAACACCTCCTATCTCCTTTACAAAATTACCCGCGATGTCGTATATCTGCACCCTGTTACTGCTGGAAACAGAAGCTAGATAAGAACCGTTTGGGCTGAAAGATAGCAAATTCGTTCTATCTGAAAAATCCGACTCGATTGTCAATTCTTCCTCAAGCGTTTCAGCATCCCGTATGAAACATTTTTCCTGATCCATAGATGCTAATTTTGTTTCATCTGGAGTAAGTTCTAGGGCAAGTACTCGGTCACCATGGTCTTTCACCGTATCGGTGAGTGTGCCGTCCTCGCTCCAAACCCTTATCGAGTATAAGTCCTCTGGTTCTTCAGCGGCCTGCACACCTCTAGAAGTGGTGTATATCAGACCATGTATAGAGTTGTATTCGATAGAATCCATTTCATTACTGTGGCTTGATTCAAAATCGATCAGATGCCCTCTTGGATCAGTTACTCCGCCCGATGCAGGGCCGTCCTCATCTATATAGAACGCGTAGGTTCTATTGGCAGCCCCGTAATAAGTATTGAATCCAAAGAACCAATCTTCTTCATCTATCGTTGAATATAATCTATTTAGATCCCAATCACCATTACTTCCCAAGCTTTCTCCCCCACTAGAACCTATACGTTCATCATTAAAGAAGTCATTCAACCCGTTAACATCTATGGTGTGAGGAAGTTCGAATGGACCGTGTCCTACTGTCGATGTGTCAATATAATGTGTACCTTCAGGTGATGCAGTATCTAAAAACGTGTTCATAGACATAGGATCGAAAGCCATGGGCCAACCATGATATGGGGATGATTCGTTTTCGATGACTTTATAACTGTTATTCAGATCTGGATGACCGAAGTCCACACCCGTGTCTGCAATCGCTACATCAACACCTTGGCCACTATACCCCATGTCAAGTACTTTATCGAGACGGTGCGGATCGTTGAAACTCCAATTCGTAGATGTGAGAGATGGCATGTCTTTTTCATAATCCAAACCATAGCCTGTTTTAAAATCATATTTGTTCTTATTCATCCCACTGTATAACGCACTTTTATCAACATGATTTTCTCCGTCCAATTCACCTGTCCCACCATTATCTTTTTCACTATTGTATTTCTCTTGATCTATCTTTTCATGACCGATCTGATCTTCTTCCTCAATGTTAGATAAGCCGAAGCTTGAAAATATCGTAGATATTATCAAAATCGACATCACGGCCACAACCATAACGTTCTTTATATGCATATTGCTCGACATGTAAATTCCTCCTACAAGGGATATGAGAGAGGAATGAGAGGTTTGTTATTTATAATTTACTTCAAAGGAAACTTTTGCTGGTATGAGTTGTTAACTCATGTTAATAATTAATGATGGTACATGTTTTATCATCGGTTAGGCTATTGGAAAACATTTATATGTAGCATTATTTGTATTATGAATACTCTTAACAGAGGAGGAAATACATGATAAGCAAAAGCAAATTAACTGCCATTTTGGCTCTCCTCATTGCCTTAGTATTAGTTACACCAGCTACGGGTGTCATGTTGGAAGATGTTATTTCTAACAACAACGATACCGAAGATCTGGATCTAAACTCTGGCCAATGGGTTTATGTACCAAAGGGAAACCAAAATGCGCAAAACGCGATTAGTAGTGAAGAAATCGAAGTCTTAGAAGACAGTGGATGGGCAGCCATCACAAGGATAAATGATGAACAGAGGACATCTCTTGAAAAAAGAGGAATCGAGATAACAGAGATAAAAGACAGAACCAAAATTGAACTCTTCGAAGAAGGCGTATCCTTCGACGTAACAAGAGGGCCTAACCTAGAAGAGAAGTGGACCATAAGTAACAGCGATAATTATATGGTACATCTTGTAGCGCCAGCTCAACCAGGCTGGAGAGATGAGATACAAAACATCGCAGGAGATATCCACAGGAAGATAGGCAGCCAAACCATGGTCCTCGAGATGAACGACGACCAAAAAGCACGTGTCGAAAACTTGGACATCGTAGAATGGGTCGGAATCTATCAACCGGCATATAAGGTCTCTTCGGAAATCAAAGATGCTTCTGGAGAGGTCAGTATAAAAGTGACACCCTACGACGTGAGTCAGGTGAGCACTCTCAAAAACCAACTCTCAGGATACGGCGGCATAGAGATAAATGAAGAACCCCTAACAAATGATATAACATATGTTACAGCGAAGATAGATGCAGAAGATATACCGAACATAGCTGCACTAGAAACTGTCAAACAGATAAAAAACAACCCGACCATGACTCTTTACAACAATAAGGGCACTAGAGTCGTAGAGGCAAATGAAGCATGGGTGACCGCTAGAAGCAATCTACCGAGCATGGTAACTGGCGAGGATATAACCATACATATACAGGACACAGGTCTTGACTCAGGACACCCAGACTTTAGCCAGGGTCCACTTGGTGATAGAGTGAAATACTCGACCACTAATTCAGACGCAGAATATCACGGCACTCACGTTACCAGTTGTGCAGCAGGCAACGGTTACGCGATGGAGAGCTTTTTGAACCTGGATAACACCAATCGAGTTTATGATGAATTGGCGGATTCAAACCCTTATGGTTATTCCGACCTTTCAGGTTTCGCAGGTAGGGCTCCCGAAGCTTCGATCGTAAATTATGATGGTTTACAAACCTCTGATTGGCAAACGAGCTATGATTCTTATGATTCACGTATATTCAGTAACAGTTGGGGTCCATCGACTATAGATCAGTCATATGATGGTGCTGGAGACAGCTTCTTGAACAGCAATCCAGATTCTTTGGTCGTTTTCGCTGCAGGTAATGACGGACCGTATACAAATACCGTAACAGGAATAGCTAACGATAAAAACACAATAGCTGTAGGCGCATCAGAGAACATGAGGCCTGAAGCGTTCTCGGATGATCCTTATCAAATAGCTTCATTCAGTTCGAGAGGACCTACAGCAGCGGGCAGGATCAAACCTGACTTGGTCGAGAACGGTGAAGCTGTTTACGCAGCTAAAGCGGACGACGTTACTGACGAGGAACTTCCACCAGTTTACGATGTCGATTCAGGTGATATCATAGACGATGATGGTGACGGTGTCGGAGATTACGCAAGTTTACAGGGAACTTCTATGGCTTGTCCTCACGTTTCAGGAGACGCCGCCCTAGTGAGACAATATCTTTTCGATCACAGGGCATCTGAGATAGGAAATCCAACGAGTCATCTAGATATCAGAGGCGACCTTGTGAAGGCTCTCATGATATACGGTGCAGAAGATATGGGATACGGATACCCGAGCTTCGATCAAGGTTGGGGCTTAGTCAACATGAAGAATATCGTAAATCCACCAGCACCTACATCATACGATCTCTACGAGAACAGTGGTACTTGGCAACAGACCGTGGATGTTCAGAGCGACGAATCACCTCTAAAGTTGGCTATGACCTACATGGATGACGACTCATCAGGTGAAGCATTGAGCACTGATTACGATGTCAAGATAACTTCACCATCAGGTGTAGAATATCACGGTAACTCATTCCAAGATTCCTGGACAATACCAGACGGCACCGGTGGTGTAGGTAACATGCCGGACGGTTCAACATATGATTACGACACAGATGACGACGGTGGAGACGACATGAACAACGTTGAGATGCTCCGTGTTGAAGAACCAGAAGTAGGTACATGGACCATAGACGTCACCTTCAAAGAGGGGGACAACAGCGTAACTCACTCTGTTGTTGTTGGAGCTGATCTCGGACCCACTCAAGATTACAAGGTCAGTATGAACTATGATTATAAGAGAGTTCAACCTCTGGTTGACGGCGATGGTGAAAATACATTCACTGCAACCGCAGGCGGTTCAGTATCCATCCCATTCACCACGTGGAACTATGGTACGAATTCTGATACGATCAGTTTGAGTGCGAATCAACCTAGTGGTTGGAACGCACCTTCCTTCAATCCTGGTAGCTCGATATCTCTTGATTCTTCAGACAAACAACCTACGATGATGTTCCTGGAGGTCCCATCTGGAGCAGTTGAAGGGATGTACAAAGTAACAGTGACAGGCATTTCAAACGATGATAGCACCTCACCTATAGCTCAAGATGAACTGATATTCAACGTAGATGTTGTAAATTCGGCTTTACCGTACAGCGAAAAGATAACAACTAGCGAGCTACATCAAGGTGACTCTGCCGTTGAATCCTTCACAGCATCCGACAATACCGATTACGAGATCGTGGCATATCTAGAGGATGAAACCTTTGGAGAAAACGTCATGGTAAAAGTTTCTTCAGACGGTGGAGACACATTCGGTAATCCTATACAGGTAAGCGGAGAATCTTTGGTACCTGGCTATCTGGACATAATGTATCACCCACCAACCGATAGAGTGCTCGTTTCTTGGCATGGATGGGAGATGTACCAGGGCTCAACCACTGATACGAGGGGTGTACATACTTACATCGCATACGCCGAGCTAACCGACGGTTATTCAACTTGGACACAGGAGTACGTTTATGAAGACGGTGAAGGTGCAGTTGTCGCAGGTTCATGGGGTGCCGGAGATGTCGAAGCGAACACCTACAGAGATGTCAGTTTGGTTTATGAACCTGGTACTGATTAC